>NZ_VDMS01000009.1 GCF_006346395.1 Nocardioides plantarum | reverse complement strand
CGCCCCGAGACCAGGGGGTGAGGTGGTGGGCTTCGCACCAGGCGGCGGGGATGGTGCAGCCGCTGGCGCGGCAGGTGGTGTCGCGTAGTGCCATGGCTTTGCGTTGGTGGCGGTTGTAGAGGCGTTGGCTGCGGCCCAGGTCGAGGATGTGGGAGTCGCCGTCGAGGACGGCGGGGACCAGGTGGGCGGTGCAGGCCAGGCGGCGGGCGTGGGCCGCGGTGATGGGTTGGTCGCCGATCAGGGCGACGCCGGGCTCGCCGAGCTGGGAGAGGAGGGTGGCCAGGTCGAGGGTGACGATGACGGTGGTGGCGTCGCCGCCGTGCAGGGGGAGCCGGGTGGGGTCGACGGTCTCGAGGAATGTCGCGAAGGCGTGGCCGAGGCGTTGGGGGTAGGGGCGTGGGTCGTCGCTGCTTTGGTCGCCCTGGTTGCCTTGGCGCGGTGAGGTGAGGGACTGCAGGTAGGTGAGCAGCCGGTCGGCGGTCGTGTCGGCGCAGCGGATGCGGATGTCGGTGGTGCCGTCGCCGCGGCGGCGGGTGGTGAGGCTGGTGACGGCCTGGGCGCGGGCCTCTTCGGCGGCCAGGAGTCTGGCCTCGTGGGCGTCGTCGACCTCGGGGGCGACGACGGCCAGGACCCTGCGGCCCAGGACGCGCAGGTGGGTGGGGTCGAACGCGCGTGCCTGCTCGAGCAGGTGGGCCTCGGCGCGGGTGCGGGTGTCGGGGTCGACGTGGGTGGGGAGCGCGTCGACGGCGCTCATCACGACGTGGGCGCGGGCGCGGTCGATGGTGCCGGCACGCAGTGCGTCGGCTACGCGGGGGTGGCGGGTCAGGGACCGGGCCGCAGTGAGGTCGCGTCGCCCGGCCTGGTGGTCGAGGCGCGCTTGGTGCGCCAGCCACGCTCCGGCGTCACGGGCGCCGTGGGTGGCGGCGACGTCGTCGGCGCAGTTGAGCACGCGTAGTCGTAGCTCGTCGAGGCGTGCCGCGATGGCGGTGAGGTCGAGGAGGGCCGACTCCTTGTCGGGGGTCGTCATGAACAGGGGGTCGACCGTGGCGACCTCGTCCAGCGCGGCACCCAGGGCGCTGGCGCAGGCCAGCACCGGGTGCGTCGAGGGCGACGACGAGAACGACACGGGACGACTCCAGGCAGCAGGGACCCCGAGACGGGGGTCGGCGGGTGCTGCCCGGGGAGTGGGACCACCGGGACCTCTGCAAGAGGGACTGCTCGGGGACCGGCGAGCCCA
>NZ_VDMS01000008.1 GCF_006346395.1 Nocardioides plantarum | reverse complement strand
TGATGTTTGAGAACTCAACAGTGTGTCATAGTCGACGAATTAGTTTGTTGCTCGTCAATTGATTTTGATGGGTTAGTTTTTTTCGGCAATGATTCTGGCGATAGCTAGTAATCGTTTATTGTCGGGAGCAAGTTTTCTACGGAGAGTTTGATCCTGGCTCAGGACGAACGCTGGCGGCGTGCTTAACACATGCAAGTCGAGCGGTAAGGCACTTCGGTGTACACGAGCGGCGAACGGGTGAGTAACACGTGAGTAATCTGCCCTTCACTCTGGGATAAGCACTCGAAAGGGTGTCTAATACCGGATACGACGCACTCACGCATGTGATGTGTGTGGAAACTTTTGTGGGTGGGGGATGTGCTCGCGGCCTATCAGCTTGTTGGTGGGGTAATGGCCTACCAAGGCTTCGACGGGTAGCCGGCCTGAGAGGGTGACCGGCCACACTGGGACTGAGACACGGCCCAGACTCCTACGGGAGGCAGCAGTGGGGAATATTGGACAATGGGCGGAAGCCTGATCCAGCAACGCCGCGTGAGGGATGACGGCCTTCGGGTTGTAAACCTCTTTCAGTATCGACGAAGCGCCCGTGTGGGTGGTGACGGTAGGTACAGAAGAAGCACCGGCCAACTACGTGCCAGCAGCCGCGGTAATACGTAGGGTGCGAGCGTTGTCCGGAATTATTGGGCGTAAAGGGCTCGTAGGCGGTTTGTCGCGTCGGGAGTGAAAACACTGGGCTTAACCGAGTGCTTGCTTTCGATACGGGCAGACTTGAGGCATTGAGGGGAGAACGGAATTCCTGGTGTAGCGGTGAAATGCGCAGATATCAGGAGGAACACCGGTGGCGAAGGCGGTTCTCTGGCAATGTTCTGACGCTGAGGAGCGAAAGTGTGGGGAGCGAACAGGATTAGATACCCTGGTAGTCCACACCGTAAACGTTGGGCGCTAGGTGTGGGGCCTATTCCATGGGTTCCGTGCCGCAGCTAACGCATTAAGCGCCCCGCCTGGGGAGTACGGCCGCAAGGCTAAAACTCAAAGGAATTGACGGGGGCCCGCACAAGCGGCGGAGCATGCGGATTAATTCGATGCAACGCGAAGAACCTTACCTGGGTTTGACATACACCCTGCCGCCTCAGAGATGGGGCTTCTTTTGGGGGTGTACAGGTGGTGCATGGCTGTCGTCAGCTCGTGTCGTGAGATGTTGGGTTAAGTCCCGCAACGAGCGCAACCCTCGTTCTATGTTGCCAGCACGTCCTTCGGGATGGTGGGGACTCATAGGAGACTGCCGGGGTCAACTCGGAGGAAGGTGGGGATGACGTCAAGTCATCATGCCCCTTATGTCCAGGGCTTCACGCATGCTACAATGGCCGGTACAAAGGGCTGCGATCCCGTGAGGGGGAGCGAATCCCAAAAAGCCGGTCTCAGTTCGGATTGGGGTCTGCAACTCGACCCCATGAAGTCGGAGTCGCTAGTAATCGCAGATCAGCAACGCTGCGGTGAATACGTTCCCGGGCCTTGTACACACCGCCCGTCACGTCACGAAAGTCGGCAACACCCGAAGCCAGTGGCCTAACCACCTTGTGTGGGGGGAGCTGTCGAAGGTGGGGCTGGCGATTGGGACGAAGTCGTAACAAGGTAGCCGTACCGGAAGGTGCGGCTGGATCACCTCCTTTCTAAGGAGCACATACCCCGCGCTCACAGCGTCTGTCTGTGGGGCATTGGTGGTGTTCACTAGTGGAATCGTCGATGAACGCCTCCTGGTGGGGGCATCTGATGTCTAGTACTGCTGCGGCCTGTGAGGGTTTGTGGTGTGGAACGGGTTGGGTGTTCTTGGTGGGTTGGTTTGACACACTGTTGGGCCCTGAGACATCAGGTCCAGATGGTCCCGGATGGGATGGTCATGGCTGGTTGGTTTCTTGGTGTTTGTCATGTTGATAGTGGACGCGAGCATCAGCCCGCACTGGTCGGACTCATTGAGGTTACTTGGGTTCGGTTGTGTGTTGGGTTGTGCAATTAGATTGTAGTGTGTGTTCTAAGCGCGCATTCCTGTCTTGGAGCCGATTCGCCGGTGATGAGATGGGGGTTGTGTGTGTTGTGTTTGTTGAGTGTTTGTTTGGCAAGCATTGAAGGGCACATGGTGGATGCCTTGGCATCAAGAGCCGATGAAGGACGTTGGAGCCTGCGATAAGCCCTGGGGAGTTGGCAACCGAGCTGTGATCCGGGGGTGTCCGAATGGGGAAACCTGGCTGGAGTCATGTCCAGTCATCTCCGTCTGAATAAAATAGGGCGGTAGAGGGGAACGCGGGGAAGTGAAACATCTCAGTACCCGTAGGAAGAGAAAACAATAGTGATTCCGAGAGTAGTGGCGAGCGAAATCGGATGAGGCCAAACCATGATCGTGTGATACCCGGCAGGGGTTGCGGTTGTGGGGTTGTGGGAGTGTTTGTCATGCGTCTGCCGGCGTGTGGGGCAGTAAGAAAGTGTGGTTGAAGTTGAAGTCCGTTGGAAAGCGGCGCCGTAGAGGGTGATAGCCCCGTAGTCGTAGGATCATGCCTGTCCATAGCACATCCCAAGTAACACGCCACCCCTGAAATGGTGTGTGAATCTGGCGGGACCACCCGTTAAGCCTAAATACTTCTTGATGACCGATAGCGGACTAGTACCGTGAGGGAAAGGTGAAAAGTACCCCTGGCGGGGAGTGAAATAGTACCTGAAACCGTGTGCCTACAATCCGTCAGAGCCCAGCCATCTCACAGCCATGTGAGGCGTGGGGGTGATGGCGTGCCTTTTGAAGAATGAGCCTGCGAGTTTGCGGTGTGTTGCGAGGTTAACCCGTGTGGGGTAGCCGTAGCGAAAGCGAGTCCTAATAGGGCGTTTCAGTAGCGCGCTCAAGACCCGAAGCGGAGTGATCTATCCATGGGCAGGTTGAAGCGCGGGTAAGACCGCGTGGAGGACCGAACCCACTTAGGTTGAAAACTGAGGGGATGACCTGTGGATAGGGGTGAAAGGCCAATCAAACTCCGTGATAGCTGGTTCTCCCCGAAATGCATTTAGGTGCAGCGTTGTGTGTTTCTTGCCGGAGGTAGAGCACTGGATAGCTAATGGGCCCTACAAGGTTACTGACGTTAGCCAAACTCCGAATGCCGGTAAGTGAGAGCGCAGCAGTGAGACGGCGGGGGATAAGCTCCGTCGTCGAGAGGGAAACAGCCCAGACCATCAGCTAAGGCCCCTAAGCGGTGACTAAGTGGAAAAGGATGTGGAGTCGCAGTGACAACCAGGAGGTTGGCTTGGAAGCAGCCACCCTTGAAAGAGTGCGTAATAGCTCACTGGTCAAGTGATTCCGCGCCGACAATGTAGCGGGGCTCAAGTCATCCGCCGAAGCTATGGCATTCACACTGACTTAGATGTCGTCTCGGCCACTGGGTGGTTGGGTGTGTGGGTGGGTAGGGGAGCGTCGTGTCGCGAGTGAAGCTGCGGAGTGATCCAGTGGTGGACGCGACACGAGTGAGAATGCAGGCATGAGTAGCGAATCACGGGTGAGAAACCCGTGCGCCGAATGATCAAGGGTTCCAGGGTCAAGCTAATCTGCCCTGGGTAAGTCGGGACCTAAGGCGAGGCCGACAGGCGTAGTCGATGGACAACGGGTTGATATTCCCGTACCGGCAATGTAGCGCCCATGACGAGCCCGGTGATGCTAACCATCTGAAGCTGCGTTGACTGATCCCTTCGGGGTGAGGCGTCGTAGTGGAGCGTGGGATCCGATCCGGTAGTAGTCAAGCGATGGGGTGACGCAGGAAGGTAGCCCAGCCCGGGCGATGGTTGTCCCGGGGTAAGCGTGTAGGACGTGACCTAGGCAAATCCGGGTCGCTGACTTTGATGTCGAGTTTGAGACGTGATGCCGAGGCCGTATGGCCGAAGTGGGTGATCCTATGCTGTCGAGAAAAACCTCTAGCGAGCTATGCGCCGCCCGTACCCCAAACCGACTCAGGTGATCAGGTAGAGAATACTAAGGCGATCGAGTGAACCATGGTTAAGGAACTCGGCAAAATGCCCCCGTAACTTCGGGAGAAGGGGGACCCGAACCGTCAACACCCTTGCGGTGGGTAGCGGGGAGGGTCGCAGAGACCAGGCCCAAGCGACTGTTTACTAAAAACACAGGTCCGTGCGAAGTTGTAAGACGATGTATACGGACTGACTCCTGCCCGGTGCTGGAAGGTTAAGAGGACCGGTTAGCTCACTTTGGTGGGTGAAGCTGAGAATTTAAGCCCCAGTAAACGGCGGTGGTAACTATAACCATCCTAAGGTAGCGAAATTCCTTGTCGGGTAAGTTCCGACCTGCACGAATGGAGTAACGACTTGGGCGCTGTCTCAACCATGGACTCGGCGAAATTGCACTACGAGTAAAGATGCTCGTTACGCGCGGCAGGACGGAAAGACCCCGGGACCTTTACTATAGTTTGGTATTGGTGTTTGGTTCGGCTTGTGTAGGATAGGTGGGAGACTGTGAGGCTTGGACGCCAGTTCAGGTGGAGTCATCGTTGAAATACCACTCTGGTCGTACTAGATGTCTAACCTAGGTCCATGATCTGGATCAGGGACAGTGCCTGATGGGTAGTTTAACTGGGGCGGTTGCCTCCTAAAATGTAACGGAGGCGCTCAAAGGTTCCCTCAGCCTGGTTGGCAATCAGGTGGCGAGTGTAAGTGCACAAGGGAGCTTGACTGTGAGACAGACATGTCGAGCAGGGACGAAAGTCGGAACTAGTGATCTGGCCACGGCATGTGGAAGCGTGGTCACTCAACGGATAAAAGGTACCCCGGGGATAACAGGCTGATCTTCCCCAAGAGTCCATATCGACGGGATGGTTTGGCACCTCGATGTCGGCTCGTCGCATCCTGGGGCTGGAGTAGGTCCCAAGGGTTGGGCTGTTCGCCCATTAAAGCGGCACGCGAGCTGGGTTTAGAACGTCGTGAGACAGTTCGGTCCCTATCCGCCGCGCGCGTTGGAAACTTGAGAAAGGCTGTCCCTAGTACGAGAGGACCGGGATGGACGAACCTCTGGTGTGCCAGTTGTCCCGCCAGGGGCACGGCTGGTTGGCTACGTTCGGAAGTGATAACCGCTGAATGCATCTAAGCGGGAAGCACGTTTCAAGATGAGGTTTCCCACCACCTTGAGTGGTTAAGGCCCCCCACAGACCATGGGGTTGATAGGCCGGAGGTGTACAGCAGCAATGCCCAGCCGACCGGTACTAATAGGCCGAGGGCTTGCCACACAAACCCTCAACCAACACCACACACGCGTAACACACACAGCACCTAGTTACGCCTCGCGTCCACGAGAACACAACATGACTTGCCCACCACCCACGGTGGCTGGCGATCGTCCCCCCCCGTTTGTGGGGGTTGGTCGACCAGGATCCCCTGGGGTGGGGTGATGGGCACATAGAGTTACGGCGGCCATAGCGACAGGGAAACACCCGGTCCCATACCGAACCCGGAAGTTAAGCCTGCCAGCGCCGATGGTACTGCAATCGCGAGGTTGTGGGAGAGTAGGACGCCGCCGGACAAACATT
>NZ_VDMS01000007.1 GCF_006346395.1 Nocardioides plantarum | reverse complement strand
CCGATCTCGGTGGAGTGGGAGGACGCGGGGATGGATCGGTTGGTGGGTGCTCCCGAGGCGTTGGAGTTCGTGCGCCGTCTGGCGTTCGACCCGCCGAGTGCTGCCTTCGACGCCGCCTTCTCCAGCTGACCGCGGCTGACGTCCTCGTGATCCCCGAACCCAGGAGCCTCGTATGACGCTGGTCCTCGGCATCGACTCCTCCACCCAGTCGACCAAGGCCGTCCTGGTCGACGCCGACGACGGCACGGTGGTCGAGGCTCGATCCGCCGCCCACCCCGCCGGCACCGAGGTCGACCCGCGAGCCTGGCTCGAGGCGGTCGACACCGTGACGGCCGGGCTGCTCGAGCGAGCGGCCGCGGTCGCGGTGGGCGGTCAGCAGCACGGGATGGTCGCGCTGGACGCCGAGGGCCTGCCCGTCCGCGACGCCCTGCTGTGGAACGACGTCCGCTCCGGGGCTGCGGCCCGGGAGCTGGTCGCCGAGATGGGCGGACCCCAGGCGTGTGCCGAGCGGATCGGCAGCGTGCTGGTGGCCTCCTTCACCGCGACCAAGCTGCGCTGGCTGCGCGACCACGAGCCCGAGCGCGCGGCGCAGGTGGCCAGCGTCCTGCTGCCCCACGACTACGTCTCCCGCCACTTGGCCGCCCCGGGCACCCCGGCGTTCACCGACCGCGGAGACGCGTCGGGAACGGGCTACTTCTCCTCGACCGCCGACGACGGGGTCGGGGCGTGGCTGCCGGACCTCGCGGTCGCCGCGCTGGGTCACGACTTCGAGCGTCCGGTGGTCGCCGTGTCCGGCGTCCCGGCCGGCCACACCGCGTCGGGTGCCGTCCTGGGTGCCGGCACGGGCGACAACATGGGCGCAGCGCTGGGTCTGCAGCTCACCAGGACCGACGTCCTGATCTCGATCGGCACCTCCGGCGTGGTCTCGGCGGTCAGCGGCGTGCCCGTGGCCGACGGCACCGGCGTCGTCACCGGCTTCGCCGACGCCGATCGCGGCTGGCTGCCGATGGTGACCACGATGAACGCCGCCGGGGTGCTCGCCCTCCAGGCCCGCTGGCTCGGTGTCGACCTCGACGAGCTCGCCGACCTCGCGCTCAGCGCCGCGCCCGGCGCGGGCGGAGTGACGGTGCTGCCCTACTACGGGGGAGAGCGCACCCCCAACCTGCCCGACGCCACCGGCACCTGGACGGGCCTCACCCCGGCCACCACGCGCGCGGACCTCGCGCGCGCGGCGTTCGAGGGCATGGTCTGCTCCCTGGCCGACGCGGTCGACGCGCTCGCCGCCTTCACCGGTGTCGTGCCCGAGCGGGTGCTCATGGTCGGCGGCGCGACGCGCAGCCCCGCCTTGCGCGCCCTGGCCCCGGCCGTGCTGGGCCGCCCGGTGCTGGTGCCGCCGGAGGGCGAGTACGTCGCTCTCGGCGCCGCCCGCCAGGCCGCCTGGGCGCTGTCCGGCGGCTCCGCGGCCCCGACCTGGTCGCTGCCCGGCACCGTCGAGCTCGTCGCCGATCCGACCCCGCACGTGCGAGACCGGTACGCCGAGGCCCGTGTGATGACCCAGCCGCCGTGAGCGCCAGCGGGTCAGTCGCCCACCGATCGCCGACATTTGCGCAATTGGTAGGCAGAACCTCTTGCCGAAATGACAGAAGACACTCTACTTTAACCTTGCGCCGCTTCTTGTGAGCGCAGTCACACCACTGACGAGGGGAACGACCTTGCCCGACCTCGGCAAGACCGACGAAGCGCCGCTGGATCCCGCCCGGGAACCCGGCTCCGACGTGCTGCTCCAGATGACGGGCATCGTCAAGGAGTTCTCCTCCGTGCGCGCCCTGGGCGGCGTCGACCTCGACGTCCGGCCCGGCGAGGTGCACTGCCTGCTCGGCCAGAACGGCGCCGGCAAGTCGACGATGATCAAGATCCTCTCGGCGTCCTACGTCCCCGACGACGGGACGATCGAGTGGAAGGGCGAGCCGACCCGGTTCGCGAACCCCATGGCCGCCATCAAGGCCGGCATCGCCACCATCTACCAGGAGCTCGACCTGGTCCCGGGCCTCACCGTGGCCGAGAACGTCTTCCTCGGCCACGAGATGTCCTCCGGCGGGATCTCCCGCCGTGGGGCGACCAACAAGCGGGTGCGCGAGATCCTGGCCCGGCTCGGGCACGGCGAGATCAGCCCGACGCGTCTGGTCGGCGAGCTGTCGCCGGCCGGTCAGCAGGTCGTGAGCATGGCCCGCGCGCTGTCCCACGAGGTCGACCTGCTCATCCTCGACGAGCCGTCGGCGGTGCTCGACCACGGCGAGGTCGACAACCTCTTCCGCGTCATCCGCGGCCTGGCCGCACAGGGCGTCGCGGTCATCTACATCTCGCACCGCCTGGAGGAGATCCGCCAGATCGGCGACCGGATCACCGTCCTGAAGGACGGCGTGACCGTGGCCACCGGGCTCCCGGCCAAGACGACCCCGACCGCCGACCTCATCAAGCTGATGACCGGTCGCTCGATCGAGTACGTCTTCCCCCAGCGCGCCGAGCAGGCCGAGCGGCCCACCGAGGGCGAGACCGTCCTCGAGGTGCGCGACCTGTCCCTCGCCGGCGTGTTCTCGAACGTCGACCTGACGGTGCGGGCCGGCGAGATCGTCGGGCTGGCCGGACTGGTCGGCTCCGGTCGTACCGAGATCCTCGAGACCATCTACGGCGCCCGCCGCGCCAGCACCGGCACCGTGACCGTCGACGGCAAGAAGCTGCGTCGCGGGGCGGTCGACGCCGCGGTCCGCGCGGGCATCGGCCTGGCCCCCGAGGAGCGCAAGAGCCAGGGCCTCCTGCTCGACCAGCCCGTCTTCGCCAACATCAGCGTGTCGTCGATGAAGTCGTTCCAGCGTGGCGGCTTCATCCAGCGCGGTCGCGAGAAGGCCAAGGCCCGCGAGCTGGTCGACTCCCTCGACGTCCGTCCGCGGAGCATCGTCCAGCACGTCCGCACCATGTCCGGCGGCAACCAGCAGAAGGTCGTCCTCGCGCGGTGGCTGCTGCGCGGGTGCCGCGTGCTGCTGCTCGACGAGCCCACCCGGGGCGTCGACGTCGGCGCCCGCGCCGAGATCTACCGGTTGGTGCGCGACCTCGCCGACTCGGGCGTCGCGGTGGTCGTGGTGTCCAGCGAGGTCGAGGAGGTGCTCGGCCTGGCGGACCGGGTGCTGGTGGTCCGTGAAGGACGTGTCGTGCACGAAGCCGCTGCTGCCCACATCGACGAGTCACGGGTCCTCGACCTGGTGATGGAAGGAACCCCCGCATGACTGACTCCACCACCGAGCGCCCGGCCGGCCCCAGCGAGCCCACCGGGGCCTCGGCCCTCGACAAGCACTCCGGCGCCGCTGGCGGTGAGCCGGTCGACGCACTGGCCGCCACCGGCACCACCGACTCGCACCAGACGATGGACCCGGGAAGCGGTCCCGGCGCCAAGGGCGGCAGCACCATGGCCCGCCTGGGCGACGCCGGCTTCTTCCGGATCATGGGCCTGGTCGTGGTCCTGCTCGTCATCGTCGTCGTCGGCACCGTCACCGCCGACGACCGGTTCCTGACGACCGACAACTTCCTCACCATCCTGCGCTCCTCGGTCATCCTCGGCGTGGTCGCGGTCGGGATGACCTTCGTGATCACCGGCGGCGGCATCGACCTGTCCGTCGGAGCGGTGGTGGCGCTGGCCTCGGTCTGGGCCACCACGGTCGCCAACCAGGAGATAGCGGCCGACACGCACTGGACGTTCCTCGTGCTCGTCGCCGTCCTGGTCGGGGCCTGTGCGGGCCTGGTCAACGGTGTGCTGATCGCCTACGGCAAGGTCGTGTCGTTCATCGCGACCCTGGCGATGCTGGTCGCCGCACGCGGGCTGGCCGAGCTGATCTCCGACAACCGCAACCAGAGCGCCACCGACCTCACGGGTCTGTTCGACTTCTTCGCGCGCAAGCCGCTCGGCATCGACATGGCAATCTGGATCCTCGTCGTCGTCGCCGTCCTGGGCTGGGTGCTGCTCAACCGCACCACCTTCGGTCGCCGGACCTTCGCCGTCGGTGGCAACCCCGAGGCCGCCCGGCTCGCCGGCATCAACGTGCGTCGCCACACCACGATGCTCTACGTGCTGACCGGCGCCTGCGCCGGCCTGGCCGCCGTGCTCTTCATCGCCCGCACCACCACCGGCTCCTCCAGCCACGGTGACCTGCTCGAGCTCGACGCCATCGCGGCGGTCGTCATCGGCGGCACCCTGCTGGCCGGTGGGCGCGGCACCATCACCGGCACGATCCTCGGCGTGCTGATCTTCCAGACCCTCACCAACGTCTTCGTCCTCAACAACCGCCCGCCCTCCGAGCAGGACCTGCTCAAGGGCGCCGTCATCGTCGCCGCCGTACTGCTCCAGCAGCTGGTGGCGTCTCGGAAGCGCACCACCTAGCACCACTGGCACGTCCACCACTTCCACCGCAGTCTCAGTACGCCACCAAGGAGCACCACATGTCCCTGCAGCACTTCATCATCGGGCGGAAGAAGGTCACGGCCTCGCTGGCCGTGCTCGCCGTGCTCGGTCTCAGCGCTTGTACGAGCAATGATTCCTCCGACGACAACGAGAACCCCAACCTCAAGGGCGGGAACTCCTCGGCCGAGGAGGGCTCCAACGACGCGGCCGGTGACAAGATCGTCATCGGGTTCTCCGCGCCTGCGGCCGACCACGGCTGGATGGCCTCGATCACCGACTCCTCTGCGACGGTGGCCAAGCAGTACGACGACGTCGAGCTCAAGCTCGCCGAGGGCACCAACAACGTGGACGCGCAGATCTCGCAGGTCGAGACCTTCATCAACGACAAGGTCGATGCGATCGTGCTGCTGCCCTTCGATGGTGCGGCGATGACCCCGGTCGCGCTGAAGGCGATGGAGGCCGGTATCCCGGTCATCAACGTGGACCGCGAGTTCGATGACCCCAACGCGGCGCGGGTGACCGTGCTGGGTGACAACTACGGCATGGGTATCTCGGCTGGTCAGTACGTGTGCGAGCAGGCCGGCGGCAAGAAGGACGCAGTGGTCGCTGAGATCCAGGGCATCGCCTCGCTGCCGTTGACCCAGGACCGTAGCCAGGGCTTCGCTGATGCGCTGAAGGACTGTGGTCTGAAGGTCAACAACCAGGTCGAGGCCGCGTTCACCCCCGAGTCGGGCACCGACGCGGCGAGCAACCTGCTCCAGGCTGCTCCCAAGATCGACTACCTGTGGAACCACGACGACGACCAGGGTGTCGGTGTCATGGCCGCGATCCAGGAGGCCGGTCGTGACGAGTTCACCATGATCGGTGGCGCGGGTTCCCAGCAGGTCATGGAGGCCATCAAGAAGGGCGACAGCGTCCTGAAGGCCACCGTCGTCTACCCCTCGACCCAGGGTGCTGACGCGATCAAGCTGGCCCGTCTGCTGGTCCAGCAGAAGGCGGTCGACGACCTGGTCGAGGTCGAGGTCCCCCGCAAGGTCCAGCTCTTCGCCCCGGTCGTGACCTCCGAGAACGTCGACAAGTACCTCCCGTCGGCCTTCAAGTCCTGACCCACCCCTGCAACACTCACCTGTCTTGGTGACATCGCCCGTTCCCGGGCCGCGCATCGCGCGGCCCGGGGGCGGGCACCTGCCACATCTGCCCCGGAGCGCCTCATGACCACCACACCCCCCACCGACGCCGGCAGTGCGTCGACCGGACCGACGTCCGGCCACCTCAACGTCGCCATGATCGGCCACGCCTTCATGGGTGCCGCCCATTCGCAGGCCTGGCGATCCGCCGGCCGCTTCTTCGACCTGCCCCTGCGCCCGGTCATGCGAGTGCTCGGCGGGCGCGACGACGTCCGCGTGCGAGCCGCGGCCGACCGACTCGGGTGGGAGACCACCGAGACGGACTGGCGCCGCATCATCGAGCGCGACGACGTCGACCTCGTCGACATCTGCACCCCCGGCGACTCGCACGCCGAGATCGCCATCGCCGCCCTCGCGGCCGGCAAGCACGTCCTGTGCGAGAAGCCGCTGGCCAACTCGGTCGCCGAGGCCGAGGAGATGACCCGCGCGGCCCAGGAGGCCGCCAGTCGGGGGGTGCACGCCATGGTCGGGTTCACCTACCGCCGCGTCCCCGCGGTGGCCCTGGCCAAGCAGCTGGTCGCCGAGGGGCGGCTGGGCGACATCCGCCACGTGCGCGCCCAGTACCTCCAGGACTGGATCGCCGACCCCGAGGCCCCCATGTCGTGGCGCCTGGACAAGGACAAGGCGGGCTCCGGCGCGCTGGGCGACATCGGTGCCCACATCATCGACCTGACCCAGCACATCACCGGTGACGCGATCGCCGAGGTGTCCGGGCAGCTGGAGACCTTCGTCAAGGAGCGGCCCATGGCCGACGCGCACGCCGGTCTGTCCGGCACCGTCGCCGAGGGTGCCGAGCTCGGGCGGGTCACGGTCGACGACGCCGCGGTCTTCCTCGCCCGGTTCCGCGGCGGTGCGGTCGGGGTCTTCGAGGCCACCCGGTTCGCCACCGGCCGCAAGAACGCGATCCGGATCGAGATCAACGGGTCCAAGGGCAGCGTGGCCTTCGACTTCGAGGACATGAACGTCCTGGAGTTCTTCGACGCCACCGAGCCCGACGAGACCGCCGGGTTCCGCCGGATCCTGGTCACCGAGCCCACCCACCCCTACGTCGGTGCGTGGTGGCCCCCCGGTCACGGCCTCGGCTACGAGCACGCCTTCACCCACCAGGCCGTCGACCTGGTCAACGCCCTCGCCCAGGGCGTGGAGCCGACCCCGACCTTCGCCGACGGGCTCCAGGTCCAGCGCGTGCTCGGGGCCGTCGAGACCAGCAGTGACACCCGGACCTGGCAGGGCATCCCCGTCTGAGGGATCCCGTCCGAGGGACCGCCGTCCCGCGACCCGTCATCCCTCGTGGCTGACGGGTCGCGGTGCTGCCCTTCTGTGCCTGCGCCGACGTGAGGCACGGAAAGAACGGGCAAAGCCACATGACTTTTGTCTTGACGTCGGCAAAACCCTCTCCCTAGTGTGACGGACATCACGTCGACCCTGCGAGTCGACCGTCAGACCACGAAGGGGTGGCCGACCGCATGCCGCACATCTCGGAGATCCCGGGCGACGTCCGTCCCCGCGCTCCTCGTCCCGCTCCTGCGGCCCTCCGGCTGGTCGCGGCCTGCCTGGCCACGCTCGTGCTCGCCGTCGTGGCGGTGGCGCAGCCCACGGCCTCGGCGGGCGCCACGGTCGCGACCGCGGTGATCCCCGCGCAGGCCCGCACCTGGGTGGTCGACGCGGTCGACAGCGCCACCAACAACCTCTGGGTCTCGGCCGACACCGGGACCTCGACGGTCACCGTGTCGGTCGGTGACACGGTGGAGTGGCAGTTCGACCAGGCGACCATGTCGCACGACCTGACCTCGATCGACTCCTCCGACGCCTGGGACCCTCGCCTTCAGGACTACCGCGACCCCGGCGGAGCGCCGATCCGCTACACCTTCACCGAGCCGGGCACCTACGACTACTGGTGCTCCATCCACGGCGGCACGATGCGCGGCACCGTCGTGGTCCGGGCCAACCGGGCACCGACGGCCAACCCGTTCGTGGGCGACAGCACCGGCAACAAGACCGGGCCCGCGCCGTTCGCGGCGCACTTCGAGGCCCGGGCGACCGACCCCGACGGCGACCCGCTGACCTACGAGTGGGACTTCGGGTACGCCGACGACGACTCCGACAGGTCGACTGCGGCCCACGGCCACCACACCTACGCCGCGCCCGGGCGCTACCCGGTGTCGCTCCGGGTGTCCGACGGCCGCGGCGGCGTCTACTCCCAGAGCTACCAGATCACCGTCACCGGGGGCGTCGACCCGGTCGTGACCGCCAGTGCGGACAAGACGACCGGGCCCGCGCCGCTCTCGGTGGTGTTCTACGGGCGGGCCGAGGACGAGCAGGGCGACGCCGACCTCACCTACGAGTGGGACTTCGGCGACCCCACGACCGAGCTCGACCAGGCCGCGAGCCCCCGTGGGGGATACACCTACGAGCAGCCCGGCACCTACACCGCGACGCTGACCGTGACCGACCCCCAGGGCCACCAGGGCACCGACACGGTCACCGTGGTCGCCACCGGCGTCCCGGCCGCGCCCCGGCTCGGCGTCGCGGTGACGGCGACCCCGTCGACGGGCGTGGCGCCGCTCCCGGTCGACCTGACGACGGCGGTCACCAACGCCTCGACGACCGGCGGCACGGTGCGGCCGTTCGCCGACGGCGTGACCACCTACCCGGGCCTGACCGGGACGGCCGAGATGGTCCGCGGGGCCGACCACACGATGACCTCGCTCGCGGTGTCCGGGCTCGAGCCGAACGCGGCCCACATGGTGCACGTCCACGAGCAGGCCTGTGGCGACGCCAACGCCGGCGCCCACTTCCGGTTCGACGAGACCCAGCCCTACGGGCAGGACAACGAGATCTGGCTGCCGTTCACCACCGACGCCCAGGGCGACGGCGAGCCGATGGTCCACAGCTCCCGCCGCGCGGGACCCAAGGCCGTCGCCATCGTCATCCACGACCCCGACAACCCGGCCAAGCGGATCGGGTGCGTCGACCTGGTGCCCACGGGGCTGGCCTACGCGTGGACCTTCGGTGACGGCACGACCGGCACCGGTGCCGCACCCCAGCACACCTACGCCGAGGGCGGCACCTTCGACGGCTCGGTGACCGTCACCGACCCGGTGACCGACCAGGAGGCCACCGACACCTTCCAGGTCGTCGTCACGCCGGGCGAGGATCCCGACACCGAGGCGCCGCAGACCCGCGTCACGGCCGGTCCGTCCTCGGTCACCCGGAGCCGCAACGCCTCGCTGCGCTGGTCCTCCACCGAGCCGGGCAGCACCTTCGAGTGCCGGGTCGACAGTGCGGCGTACGAGCCGTGCGGGGCGGGGCTCAGCCTGCGCGACCTGCGCGACGGCGCCCACCGGGTCTCCGTCCGGGCCGTCGACGCCGCGGGCAACAGGGATGCGACCCCGGCCGTCCGCACCTGGCGGGTCGACACCCGCGGCCCCTCGATCAGCCTGGTCGGCCACCAGCCGTCGACCCGCGACCGGACGCCCACCGTCCGGGCCACCGTGCGGGACGTCGGCAGCGAGCTGACCCGGGGCCGCCTGACCCTGCGGGTCGACGGCGTGGTCCGTGCGATCCGCTACGACGCCCGGACCGACCTGATGACCTGGACCTCCTGGACGTCGCTGTCGATCGGTCGCCACACGCTGCGCCTCGACGCCGTCGACCCCGTCGGCAACCGCACCGTCAAGCAGTGGACGGTCCTGGTCCGGCACTGACCGGACCCCTCTCACCTCGGCACCACCCCTTCTCGAGAAGGCAGGACAGCATGAACAGGTTCCGATCGTCCGCGGCGCGCACCAAGGCGTACGTCGCGGCGCTGGCGGCCCTGGCCGTCACCGGCGGTGTCCTCACCGCCGACCCGGCCGCCGCCGCGACCGCCCGACCCGACGTGGCGCCGTACGTCGAGAGTGCGGCTGCGCTGCCCTCCGCCCCCGCACCGCGGGCCGAGCCGACCTACGACGTCCTGGTGTTCAGCAAGACGACCGGGTTCCGGCACGGCTCGATCCCCGCGGGCATCACCGCGATCGAGCGGCTCGGTGCCCAGTACGGCTTCTCGGTGACCGCCACCGAGGACGCCACGAAGTTCACCCTGGCCAACCTGCAGCAGTACGAGGCGGTCGTGTGGCTCTCCACGACCAGCGACGTCCTCAACGACACCCAGCAGGCCGCCTTCGAGGACTACATCCAGGCCGGCGGCGGCTACGTCGGCGTCCACGCCGCCTCCGACACCGAGTACACCTGGCCCTGGTACGGCAAGCTGGTCGGCGCCTACTTCCGCAACCACCCGGCCGGCACCCCGACCGCGACGGTCAAGGTCGAGGACAAGACGACCCCCTCCACGTGCGCGCTGCCGGACAGCATGAGCCGCACCGACGAGTGGTACAACTTCCAGCCGACCGAGGGCACCTTCGCCGGTGGCCCCCTTCCGTACGTCGGGGGCAACGGCCCCGCCACGGTGCCGGACTACTCGCCGCGGACCAACTCCAACATCCACGTGCTGGCCACGGTCGACGAGTCGACCTACAACGAGGAGGACGGCAACACCACCGACGACGACCACCCCATCGCCTGGTACCAGGAGTTCGACGGCGGCCGCAGCTTCTACACCGGAGGCGGCCACACCGACGCCTCGTTCAGCGAGCCCCTCTTCCGCCTGCACCTCCTCGGCGGGATCCAGTACGCCGCCGACCAGGCCCCCGACGCGTGCACCACGGTCCCGCCGGGCGACGCGTCGTTCGAGCAGGTCACGCTGGCCAAGGGCGTCGACAAGGTCGGCGAGCCGATGAGCATCTCGGTCCTGCCCGACGGCCGGGTGCTGCACAACGCCCGCGACGGCCGGATCTTCCTGACCGACCTCGACGGCAACACGACCCTGCTCTACGACGTCCCGATCTACTCCCACGACGAGGACGGGCTGCAGAGCCTCACCGTCAGCCCCAACTTCGCGCAGGACGGCTGGGTCTACCTCTACTACGCCCCACCGCTCAGCACCCCGGCCGGTGACGCGCCCAACGACGGCACCGCGGAGCAGTTCGAGGCCTGGAAGGGCTACAACCGCCTGTCCCGGATGAAGATGGTCGACGACGAGCTGGTCCCCTCGACCGAGCAGGAGCTGCTCCGCGTCGAGGCCGACCGCGGCATCTGCTGCCACGCCGGCGGCGCGATCGACTTCGACGGCGAGGGCAACCTCTACCTGTCCACCGGTGACGACTCCAACCCGTTCGCCTCCGACGGCTACGCGCCGCTCGACGAGCGACTGACGCGCAACCCTGCGTACGACGCCCAGCGCAGCGCCGCCAACACCAACGACCTGCGCGGCAAGGTCGTGCGCATCAAGCCCGACCCGACCACGGCGACCTACACGACCCCGTCGGACAACCTGTTCCCCGAGGCGGCCGACACCGGCAACAAGACGCGCCCGGAGATCTACGCGATGGGCTTCCGCAACCCGTTCCGGATGACCGTTGACAAGGAGACCGGCTACGTCTACCTGGGCGAGTACGGCCCCGACGCCGGTGGCGCCAACCCCAACCGGGGGCCCGGCGGCATCGTGGAGTTCAACCAGATCCGCAAGGCCGGAAACTTCGGCTGGCCCTACTGCACGGGCACCAACACCGCAGCCGAGACCTACAACGAGTGGGACTTCGCGACCAACGCCACGGGTCCGAAGTTCAGCTGTGCGGCGCCGGTCAACAACAGCCCGCACAACACGGGTCTGACCAACCTCCCGCCGGCGCAGCCGGCCTGGATCAAGTACGACGGCGGCAACGTCACCTACAACGGGACCACCACCAACGAGTTCGGCGGCGGCGGCGAGGGCCCGATGGCCGGCCCGGTCTACCACTTCGACCCCGACCTCGACTCCGACGTGAAGTTCCCGAAGTACTTCGACGACCACTTCTTCGCCGGCGAGTGGACCCGTGGCTGGATCAAGGACATCGCCATGGACGCCGAGGGTGACATCACGGGCATCGACCCGTTCTTCGACTCCTCGACGCTCTACGCCGCGATGGACATGGAGTTCGGCCCCGACGGCTCGCTCTACGTCCTCGACTACGGCAACGGCGGCTACTTCACCGGCAACGAGAACTCCGCGGTCTACAAGATCAACGCGATCAACGAGGGCGCCCGCTCGCCGTCGGCGTCGGCCAGCGCCACGCCCGACTCCGGCGTCGCCCCGCTCACCGTGACGTTCTCCAGCGCGGGGTCCAGCGACCCCGACGAGGGCGACTCGATCGCCTCCTACGCCTGGGACTTCCAGAACGACGGCACCGTCGACTCGACCCAGGCCAACCCCACGTTCGTCTACACCGCCAACGGTGTCTACGACGCCCGGCTCACCGTCACCGACGAGACCGGCCGCACTGGTGTCGCCACCACGGTCGTCACGGTCGGCAACACCCGGCCCACGGTCGAGCTCGAGCTGCCGCCCGACGGCGGGTTCTTCGAGTTCGGCGACTCGGTGCGGGTCAAGGTCAAGGTCACCGACCCCGAGGACGGCGCGATCGACTGCAGCAAGGTCGAGATCGACTACGTCCTGGGCCACGACTCGCACGGCCACCCGCTCAGCTCGGCGACCGGCTGCGACGTCGTCCTGCCGACGGTCAAGGACGAGGGGCACGACCCCTCGGCCAACATCTTCGGCGTCATCAATGCCAGCTACACCGACAAGGGCGCCACCGGCGTGCGGGCGCTGTCGGGCGAGGACGAGGTCGTCCTGCAGCCCAAGCGCAAGCAGGCCGAGCACTTCACCACCCAGCAGGGCGTGGCCACCGAGGCCACGACCGACTCGCAGGGCGGGGCGCGCAACGTGTCCAACATCGACGCCGGCGACTACCTCACCTTCGAGCCGATCAGCCTGTTCCAGGTGCCCGAGCTGCGCTTCCGCGTCGCGTCGGCCGGAGCCGGCGGCACCATCGAGGCCCACCTCGACAGCCCGACCGGTCCGCTGGCCGGCTCGGTCGACGTCCCGGTGACCGGGGGCTGGCAGGCCTGGCGGACCGTCTCGATGGACGTCGCGCCGTCCGCGCAGGAGGGCTCGCACGAGCTGTTCCTGGTCTTCACCAACGCCGACCCGGCGGCAACGGGGCTGTTCAACCTGAACTTCTTCGACGCCGTGGGCAAGGGGGTGTCGGTCAACTCCAAGCCGCAGGTGGGCGCCCAGGCCACGCCCACCCAGGGCGCGGGCCCGCTCACGGTCGACTTCACCGGTACGGCGACCGACTACGACGGTGACGACCTCACCTACGCCTGGGACTTCGGCGTCCCCGGCGACGCCGACACCGCGTCCACCCTCGACGCCCAGTACACCTACACCGAGGCCGGCAGCTACACCGCCCGGCTGACCGTGACCGACGAGCAGGGCGCCAGCGCCTCCTCCACCGTCCAGGTGCGCGTGCTCGACAGCTGCGGGGTGCTGCAGTCCGACGAGTTCGACGGCACCTCGCTCGACGACAAGTGGACGGTCATCCGCGACAGCGGCGAGTGGAGCGTCGCCGACGGCGGCCTCCAGCTGCCGATCAACAGCGGCAGCCTCTACGGCCCCGGCGGCAACGCCGAGGACATCATCGTCCAGCCGGCCCCCGACGGGGAGTGGCAGGTGACCGCCAAGGTCACCGCCGACGTGACCGAGAACTACCAGCAGGCCGGACTCCGGGTCTACTCCGACGACGAGAACTGGGCCTCGGTGCACCTCATCTCGGCCGGCGGCAACCGCGACGTCGAGTTCATCTACGAGACCCAGGGGACGGCGCGCAACAACGCCGAGGACAAGCTGGGCGGGGTCCCGGCCGGCTTCCCGACGACGTACTACGTGCGCCTGACCTCCGACGGGACCGACCTGCGGGCGTCGTACTCGACCGACGGCGAGACGTTCGCGCCGGTCGGCCGCCCCGCCTCGATGAGCACCCTCGCCGAGCCCAGGATCGGCCCGACCGCGGTGTCGGGCGGAGCGACGGGCACCCCCACGGCCACCTTCGACTGGATCCGCTTCGACCCCGACGGGACGAGCGGTTCGACCGACCCGACCGACGAGTTCGACGGCGCCGGCCTCGAGACCTGCCGCTGGAACGCCATCGTGCGCGAGGACCCCTCGCTCTACGACGTCGAGAACGGTGCTCTCGTCGTCCAGGCGACCCTGGGCGACCTCTACCAGGACTCCGCCTCGGAGCCCGACACCCGCAACCTGATCCTGCAGTCCGACGCCAACACGTCCGAGGACTACTCGATCGAGACGCGGGTCTCCACGACCTTCACCGGGGGCTACGCCCAAGCAGGGCTGATCATCTACGGCGACGACGACAACTACGTCAAGCTCGACCCGATCGCCGACGTCGACGCCGGCCGCATCAACCGGATCGAGCTGCGCTCGGAGTCCGGCGCCGTGATCCTCAACCCGCAGCCCGAGGTGACGGCCCCGGCCAACGTCTCGTCCTACCGGCTGCGGCTGACCAAGACCGGCGACAGCTACGCCGGCGAGGTCGCCTTCGACGGCGGCGACTGGCAGGCCATCGGCACCGTCACGAACCCGACGGCCGACATGGACTTCGGCGTGTTCGCCCTCGGGGTCCAGCAGGCCGACCGGACGGCGACGTTCGACTACGTCCGCGTCGTCCCGGCCGGCGCCGAGAACCGGCCGCCGGTCGCTGACGACGACGCGGCCACCACGCCGCAGGACACCCCGGTCGACGTGCCGGTGCTGGTCGGCGACACGGACCCCGACGGTGACGACCTCACCGTCACCGACGCCACCGACCCGTCCCACGGGACCACGAAGGTCAACGACGACGGCACGGTGCGCTACACGCCGGCCGACGGCTTCACGGGCACCGACAGCTTCGACTACACCGTCTCCGACGGCGAGGCGACCGACACCGCCACGGTGACGGTCAAGGTCACGGAGGCCTGCGACCTGACGACTCCCGACGACACCTTCGAGAGCACCGCTCTCGACCCGTGCCGGTGGAACGCGATCGTGGCCGAGGACCCGGACAAGTACCGGGTCGCCGACGGCCGGCTGCTCCTCACCACGACCCCGGGTGAGATCTACCTGGGCGGCACCGGCAAGTCCAACCTGGTCCTGCAGTCGGCCGACCACGCCGGTGCGGACTGGGCGATCGAGACGGCGGCCGACGTGACGGGTCTCGACGGCGGCTACAGCCAGGCCGGCCTGATGGCCTACGGCGACGACGCCAACTACGTCAAGGTCGTGGTCATCGCCGACGACGGGCGTACCGCCCCCAACCGGGTCGAGCTGCGCTCCGAGGTCGCCAACGTGATCGTCGGGACCGATCCCCAGCCCCAGCTGGACATCCCGGCCGGTGCCGACCTGACCGACGTCCGGCTCCGGCTGGTCAAGGAGGGCTCGACCTATACCGGGTCCGTCTCCTACGACGGCGCGACCACCTGGGTCGACCTGCCGCGCACCGTCAGCAACGCGATGGTGGCCCCGAGCTTCGGCGTCTTCGCCGCGGGTGTGCTCCAGAGCGGCGACGAGGTCGGCTTCGACGAGTTCACCGTCGACGGTGCCGACCCGGTCAACGCCGCCCCCGAGGCGGTCGACGACAAGGCGACCACCAGGGAGGCGACACCGGTCACGGTGGACGTCCTGGCCAACGACACCGACGCCGACGAGGGCGCCGACCTGGTCGTCGAGTCGGTCACCGACCCGGCCCACGGCACGGCGGTCCGCACCGAGGACGGCAAGGTCACCTACACGCCCGACACCGGCTACACCGGCAAGGACGCGTTCGACTACGTCGTCACCGACGGCACCGACAGCGACACGGCCACCGTGACGGTGACGGTCACCGAGGCCACCCAGCCGGTGGCCGACACCCGGATCACCTCGGCACCCCAGGGCACCACGAGGTCGCGCAACGCGAACGTCGCGTTCGTCGCCCGCGGTCCGGGCTCCGGCGCGGCCACCTTCCGGTGCTCGCTGGACTGGGCCTCCTGGACGCCGTGCACCTCCCCGCGGGCCCTGCGGGGGCTGCGCGACGGGCGCCACACCTTCCGGGTCCGTGCGGTCACCACGGGCGGTGCCGACGCCACCCCGGCCGCGGCCACCTGGACCGTCGATGCCACCGCGCCGCGGATCGGGACAGGAAGCCCGACCGGCAACGTCCGCGACCGGACGCCCACGGTCAGGGTGGTCGTCAAGGACACCACGTCGGGCGTGCGGTCCTCCGGCCTGGCGCTCTACGTCGACGGCAAGCGGGTCAGCGGGGTGCGCTACGACGCGCAGGGTCGGGTGAGCTGGACGTCGACGCGGGCGCTGTCCGTCGCCCGCCACACGGTGCGGCTGGTGGCCACCGACGCGGCCGGCAACCGGACCACCCGGAGCTGGCGCTTCCGCATCGTCCGCTGACGCGGCGGGCGCCGGCACGGCACCGGCACGACACCGGCACGGCACAGGGCGCCGGTCGCCTCGGGGAGACCCGAGGGGGCCGGCGCCCGTCGGCGTACGGCGGGCGGTGCGGGGTCCGCGCAGCACGGCCGCGAGAGAGCGGTTGCGTCATCCGGTCCGGTGCCCCGGGGCACCACCCCGGATGACGCACCCGGCGCGGGTCGAGGTCGGGCTAGGGCAGGGCCTAGACCGCGGTGGCCAGCATGGCGTCGATCGAGTGCGGCGCCAGGAACTGCTGCACGGCCATGGTGGCCGCGCCGATGACGCCGGCGTGCTCGCCGGTCTGGGCCGGGACGACGCTCAGCTCGCCGGTGGCCAGCGGGAGGGACCGGGCGTAGATGACCTCGCGGACGCCGGCCAGCAGGCTGGGTGCGCCACCGGCCAGGGCGCCGCCCAGGACGATGACCGAGGGGTTCATCAGGCTCACGCACGAGGCGAGGACCTCGCCGATGTCGCGACCAGCGCGCCGGATGGCGGCCACGGCGTCGCGGTCGCCTCGTGCCAGCCGCTCCAGGACGACCCGGCTCGCGTCGGCGACACCGAGGTGGTCGGGGTCGAGCTGCAGGGCGATGGCCCGGGCGCTGGCGATGGCCTCGAGGCAGCCGTGGTTGCCGCAGCTGCACAGCGCGTCGCCGCCGCGGGGGCTCTGCACGTGACCGAGGTCGCCGGCCGACCCCTGGGCGCCGCGGTGCAGGCGGCGTCCGCTGATGATGCCGGCGCCGATGCCGGTGGCGACCTTGACGAAGACGAGGTGCTCGACGTGGGGGTAGACCACGGAGTGCTCGCCCAGGGCCATCAGGTTGACGTCGTTGTCGACGAGCACGGGAGCGCCGATGCGGTTGCCGACCCACTCGGCGACGCCGAACCCGTCCCAGCCGGGCATGATCGGCGGCTTGGCCGGGCGGCCGGTCTGGTGCTCGACGGGGCCCGGCAGGCCGATGCCGACGCCGGCGAGGTCGGCGCGGCTGCGGCCGACCTGGGCCAGCAGCCGGTCGGCGGCCTCGATGAGCCAGCCCAGGGTCGGCTCGGGTCCGGCGGCGATGTCGAGGTCGGCGACCTCCTCGGCGAGCACGGTCGCGGTGAGGTCGGTGAGAGCGGCGCGACCGTGGGTGACGCCGAAGTCGGCGGCCAGCACGAGCTTGGCGCGGGGGTTGAACGCGAACCGGGTCGGTGGTCGGCCGCCGGTGGAGCGGCTCTGGCCCGAGGGGAGCAGGAGGCCCACCGAGAGGAGGCACTCGATGCGGCCGGCCACGGTGGAGCGGGCCAGGCCGGTGAGCTCGATCAGGTCGGCACGGGTGCGGGGCTGCCCGTCGAGCATCAGCTGGAGCAGGTCGCCTCCGCCCGGCGGCACGGCCACCGGCAGGAGCACCGGCGCCGGGGCGACGACCTCCGCGCTGGGGGCGGGGAGGGTCTTCGGCATCCGAACATTCTCGCACGTCGGACGTGGCTGGGGAATGACTTGTGTGAGAGTGGGGCCAGGTTCTGCCCAACGCCCTGCCAAAAGTGGTGGTCGTGCCGCGGCGGCGTGACTGATGGAGGACAGGTGCTTTCCCGACTGGGTGGCTGGACGGCCCGGCGCCGCTTCTGGGTGGTCGCGGCCTGGGCCGTCGTCACGGTGGTCGGGGCGGTCCTCGGCGGCTCGGTCTACGACAGGACCGACTCGCTCGACGGGACCCGCCCGGGGCTGGAGTCGACCCAGGTGCAGCAACGGCTCGACGAGGTCGACCCCGAGGGGGAGGTCGTCGTGGCCGTCCTGGGCGGTCGGGACTTCTTCTCGACCGACCTGGTCAGCCAGGCCAGCCGGATCATGTTCGAGATCCGGGAGATGGACGGCGTCGCCGAGGTGACCGACGCCTACACCGCAGGGGGCCTGATCGGCAGCGACGGCCAGAGCTCGCTGGTCACCGTCGAGCTCGACCGCGGGCTGAGCGAGGACGAGGCCCTCGGCGTCGCCGACGACGTGGCCACGGCGCTGCGCGAGGTCGACGTCCCCGAGGTGCTCGTCGGAGGCGAGCTGCTGTCCGTGCGGGCCTTCGCCGAGCAGGCCATCGCCGACACCGTGCGCGGCGAGCTGGTCGCCCTGGGCTTCTTGTGCCTGGCCCTGCTGCTCATCCTCGGCGGCCTGCGCGCCGCCGCGCTCCCGCTGGCCGCGGCCCTCGCCGTCATCGCGACCACGCTGCTGGCCCTGACCGCACTGGCCGGGCTCGTCCCCGTCAGCGAGTACGCCGTCAACATCGTCACCCTGCTCGGCATCGGCCTCGCCGTCGACTACAGCCTGCTCATGGTCTTCCGGTTCCGCGAGGAGCGCGCCGCCGCACCGGACGCCGCCCTCGAGGAGCTGCTGAGCCGGACGACCGCGTCCGCCGGTCGCGCCGTGCTCGTCTCGGGGCTCGCCGTGGCCACCGTCATGGTCGGGCTCTACGCCTTCGCCGACCCGCTGCTGTCCGCGATGGCCCTCGGCGGGGCGCTGGTCGTGGTGCTGGCCACGGTCGTCGGGCTCACCCTGGTCCCCGCCCTGATCGCGGTCGCCCACCGCCATGTCCCCGGCCGCGACCAGCGCACCTGGGTCCGCCGTCCCCGAGCGTCCCGACAGGAGCCCGGCGTGGCCAAGGGAGTCAGGGAAGCCAAGGGGGGCAGGGGACCCAGGGGAGCCCAGAAGGCCAGGGGAGCCAAGCCACCGGTGGGGGCTCCGGGTGTGCTGGCCGTCCTCGCCGGCTTCGCCCAGCGCCGCCCGGTGCTCGTCGTGCTCGCCGGCGTCGGCACGCTGCTGGTGCTCGCCGTCCCCGCCCTGCAGCTGCAGCTGGCCAACTCCGACGCCTCCGCCCTCCCGCCGGGCAGCGAGGAGCGGCGGACCGCCGAGGTGGTGCAGGCCGACTTCGAGGACGCCGTGCAGCCCCTCGCCGTCCTCCTCGACGGCGACCCGACCGTGGCGGAGATGAGGCCGCTGCTGCGGGAGATCAAGGCGCTTCCCGGCACCGACGAGGTGTTCATCCGCGACGACGTCCAGGGGGTGACCCTGGTCGACGTGGTGCCGCGCGGTGCCGAGGCCGGGCCCGGGGCGCAGCAGCTGGTCCGCGAGGTCCGCGCCCTCGACGGGCTGCCCCGCCGGGTGGGCGGGCCCGCCGCCGAGCTGGTCGACGCCAAGGACTCCACCGTCGACCGGCTGCCGCTCGCGCTGGTCCTGGTCCTGCTCGCGACGTTCGTCCTGCTGCTGCTGCTCACCGGGTCCGTCGTGGTGCCGATCAAGGCGATCCTGCTCAACCTGCTGACGCTGGCGGCCACCTTCGGGGTGCTGGTCGCGGTCTTCCAGTGGGGGTGGGGCTCGGACCTCCTGGGCTTCGAGCCGTGGGGTGCCATCGACCTGACCACGCCCCTGCTGCTGTTCGTCTTCGTGCTGGGCCTCTCGATGGACTACGAGGTCTTCCTCCTCGCACGCATCAAGGAGGAGTGGGACCGGCGGCGTGACGACAGCCGCGAGGCCAACGACCGGGCCGTGCTGGCCGGGATCACCGCCACCGGCCCGGTGGTCACCGCGGCCGCCCTGTGCATCGCGATCGTCTTCCTGGGCTTCGCGCTGGGCGAGCTGGTGGCGGTCAAGGAGATCGGGGTGGGCATGACCGTCGCCGTCCTGCTCGACGTCACCGTGGTCCGCGGCCTGTTGCTGCCGGCCTCGATGACCCTGCTCGGGCGGTGGAACTGGTGGCGGCCGTTCGTCGCGGCGTCCCCGCCGGTGCCGGTGCCGGTGCCGGCCGTACCCACGCCGCGGAGCCGCCGTACGAGCGGGTAACTGGTGCTCCCGCACCGATCCGGAGGGCCCGAATGGGTGATTCGAGAAAGTTTCGTCTAAGGACTAGACAAAAGTCCTGTGACCGCCGTCATAATCGCTCATCACCCGTGTGACTGCGGTCATACCTTCGGAAGGACCACTACGTGTCACCCACCCATCACCACCGCCCGGCGCGGCGCGGAGCTCGGGCGCTCCTCGCCGGCGGGCTCGCCGGGGCCCTCGGCCTCGGCGTCATGGCCGCGGTCGGCGCCGCACCCGCCTCGGCCGCAGTACCCGCCGGCGACGAGCCCGGCGTCACCATGCGCGTCTACCAGGTGGCCTACAACCTGCAGAAGCTCTGCACGCTCAAGTCGGCCCAGACGCCCAACGTCGACGTCATCAAGCCGACCATCAACTGGTCGAGCGACGCCGACTTCGGCGCGCAGACGTTCCCCGACAAGTTCCTCACCCAGGCGATCGCCAGCATCACGGTGCCGACGGACGGCAGCTACCAGTTCCAGCTCGTCAGCGACGACGGCTCGCGCCTGTCGATCGACGACAAGGTGGTCGTCGACCACGACGGCCTGCACGGCAACGAGAACCCCAAGTCCGGCAGCGTCACGCTGACCGCCGGCACCCACGCACTCTTCGCGGAGCACTTCGAGGCCGGCGGCGGCCAGCAGCTCACCGTGAACTGGAAGAAGCCGGGCGACTCGAGCTTCACGCTCGTCCCCAACTCCGTCCTGTCCACCCCCAAGCTCGACTCGGCCCGGGTGACCTCCCCCGGCAACAAGGAGTGCGAGGGCGCCCAGGACTCGCCTGGCGACGGCCTCCAGCTCGACGGCGTCAACCCGGCCTACCAGGTCGTCAACCTGCGTCCCGCGGGCTTCAACCCCAAGGTCACCGGCATGGCCTGGGACGGCGACGACCTCATCCTGTCCACCTGGGGCGGCACCGGTGACCCGGTCAACCAGACCTCCGAGGGCAAGCTCTACCGCCTGACCGGCGTCAAGACCGCCACCAGCCCCGCCGGCGTGACCGTCAAGGAGCTCGTCGGCAAGCTGCGCGAGCCCCAGGGTGTCGCGGTCGTCGACGTCGACGAGAACGGCACGCCCGAGTACTACGTCTCCGAGAAGGGCCAGCTCAGCAAGTTCGTCGACACCGACGGCAACGGCCTGCTCGACGAGCCCAAGTCGGCGCTGTGGACCGTGCCCACCAGCGGCAACTTCCACGAGTTCGCCTTCGGCCTGCTCCACAAGGGCAACAAGTTCCTGCTCAACCTGTCGGTGTCCATCGACTACGGCGGCGCCACCACCAACCCGCAGCAGGCGCCGCTGGTCGACGGCAAGCAGTTCCGCGGCACCAGCCTGTCCATCGACGACACCACCGGCGCGGCGACCATCGTCGCCGGCGGCCTGCGGACCCCCAACGGCATCGGCTTCGGCCCCGACGGTGGCACCTTCGTCACCGACAACCAGGGTGGGTGGCTGCCGGCCAACAAGCTGGTCGAGATCAAGCAGGACCGCTTCTTCAACCACATGACCACCCCGGCCGGCGTGTTCCAGAGCAAGCCGGTCACCCAGCCGGTGCTGTGGATGCCGCAGAACGAGATCGCCAACTCGCCCAGCACCCCGGTGCTGCTCAACTCGGGTCCGTTCGCCGGACAGATGATGATCGGCGACGTCACCTACGGCGGCCTGCAGCGCGCCTTCCTCGAGAAGGTCGACGGTGAGTACCAGGGTGCGCTCTTCCGTGGCACCCAGGGCCTCGAGGCCGGCGTCAACGAGGTCCTCCTCGGTGACGACGGCACGATCATCACCGGCGGCATCGGCGGCGGCGGCAACTGGGAGCAGGCCGGCAAGCTGACCTACGGGCTGCAGAAGCTCGTCCCGACGGGCAACACGCCGTTCGAGATGAAGTCGATGGAGCTCGTCGACGGCAAGTTCAAGATCACCTACACCGAGCCGGTCGCCCCGGCCACCCTGACCGACCTGGCGAAGAAGTACGTCGTCAACCAGTGGGGCTACCGCCCCACCGCGGCCTACGGCGGCCCGAAGATCAACGAGGAGACGCTCACCGTCACCTCGGCCACCCCCTCGGCCGACGGCACGTCGGTCACCCTGGAGATCGACGGCCTCAAGCCCAATCGCGTCGTGCACGTGCGCTCCCCGCGCCCGTTCGCGTCGGCCGACGGTGACTCCCTCTTCAGCACCGAGGTCTGGTACACCCTCAACGCCCTCCCGGGCTACGTCGCGCCGCCGGCTCCGCCGGCGACCCAGGGGCTCTACGAGCTCGAGGGCCAGCAGCTCGAGGGCTCGGCCAAGGTCGACACCGAGCACGCCGGC
This sequence comes from Nocardioides plantarum, assembly GCF_006346395.1. Classification (NCBI taxonomy): domain Bacteria; kingdom Bacillati; phylum Actinomycetota; class Actinomycetes; order Propionibacteriales; family Nocardioidaceae; genus Nocardioides; species Nocardioides plantarum. The sequence continues at coordinate 3,966 of NZ_VDMS01000007.1, read as the reverse complement.
TACAGCGGCGACGGCTACGTCGCCGGCATCGACAACGCCGGCGCGGGCGTCACCTCCACCCTGGTGATCGACGAGGCCGGCGAGTACGACGTGGCCCTGCGCTACGCCAACGGCCCCAACCCGTTCCAGGGACCCAAGACCCTCTCGATGGTCGTCAACGGTGAGGAGCAGGAGCTCACCCTGCCCTCGACGGGCACCTGGAAGACCTGGGGCACCTACCGCTTCAAGCTCGACCTCGTCGAGGGACAGAACTCCGTCGTCCTTCGCTACGACGCCGACGACGACGGCAACGTCAACCTCGACTTCCTCAAGGTGGCACCGGTCGACGGCACCGTCTACGAGGCCGAGGACGGGGTGCTCGACAACGGCGCCAAGGCCGACACCGAGCACGCCGGCTACACCGGCAGCGGCTACATGGGCGGTACCTGGAACGAGGGGGCGAGCACCACGATGACGGTGCACGCTGCCGAGGCCGGCGACCACCCGGCGACCATCCGGTTCGCCAACGGACCCAACCCGCAGCCCAACCAGACCAAGAACATGACGGTCCAGGTCGGTGACCAGGTGCAGCGGGTCGCGTTCCCGCCGGGCGGCAGCTGGAAGACCTGGCTGACCAAGGACGTCACGCTCCCGCTGGAGCTGGGCGACAACACCGTCACCATCAAGTACGCCGCCGGCGACGAGGGCAACGTCAACATCGACAACCTCGCCGTCCGGATGCCCGGGTCCCTCGACTGTGGCAGCGACCCGGTCGCGGCCGACGACGCCTTCGACGGCGCCGAGCTCGACCGGTGCCGCTGGAACGTCATCAACGAGGTCCGCGCCGGCTACCGCGTCGCCGACGGCAAGCTCGAGATCAACGCGCGTCCCGGTGACCTCAGCGGTGGCACCACCTCCGCCGAGAACCTCGTCCTGCAGAAGACCCCGCAGGCCGACACCACCTGGACCGCCGAGACCACGGTCGCCGTCGACGGCACCGACGACTACATCCAGTCCGGTCTCGTCGCCTACGCCAACGGCCAGAACTACGGCAAGCTCGTCGTGATGAACCACCCCCAGAACGGGTGGGTCGTCGAGCTCGGCAAGATCACGGGCGGCGCGCTCGGCTACAGCCCGACGCAGAAGCTGCCGGTCGGCTCCAACGTGACCGGGGTCCGGCTCAAGCTGATCTCCGACGGCGAGGCGCTGCGTGGTCAGTACTCCGTCGACGGCGGGACCACGTGGGTCAACGTCGGCGAGCAGCCCGACGGCAGCAGCTTCGGCCTGGAGGGCATCTCCAACCCGATGCTCGGCCTGGCGGCCTACAACGGCACCGGTGACGAGGTCGCCACGTTCGACGACTTCACCGTCGGCGAGCCGCCGGCCCTGCCCGACCCGCTGGAGGACTGCGAGCCCGTCAAGCCCGAGGCCGGCTACCAGCCGCTGTTCGACGGCACCCGGGCGAGCCTTGAGGGCTGGCACCACGTGGGCGGCGGACGCTTCGCCGGCCAGAAGGACTGCTCCATCAAGTCCGTGGGCGACTTCGGCCTGATGGTGCACGACGACCCGATCGACTACGCCTACTCGCTCAAGCTCGACTGGAAGAAGCCCGGCGACGACAACTCCGGCATCTTCGTGGGCTTCCCCGAGCCGGGGAACTCCACGCAGATCCCGATCGACCAGGGGCACGAGATCCAGATCGACTCCACCGACGTGGACTCCAAGACCACCGGAGCGATCTACAACTTCCAGTCGGCCGACCTCGTAGCCCGCGACGCCGCCCTCAAGCCCGACGGCGAGTGGAACGCCTACGAGATCAAGGTCGAGGGCCAGCGCATCCGCGTCTACCTCAACGGCGCCCTGGTCAACGACTTCACCGACACCGACCCCAACCGGATGAACCTGCCGTCCTACATCGGGCTGCAGACGCACGGCAACGGTGACGACGTGTTCTTCCGCAACGTGCGCATCAAGAACCTGGATGCGCCGGACCCGGAGCCGGTGGCGTCCACCGTCACCGCGACGGCGTCGCCCACCTCGGTGACGGTCGGCAGCAAGACCAAGGTCACCGTCACGGTCAAGGCCACCGGCGCCACGCCGACCGGCAAGGTCACCGTCCGTGACGGCTACACCAAGGTCATCGGCACCGGCACCCTGAGCAACGGCAAGGTCACCGTCACGACGGCCGCCCTGACCGTCGTCGGCACACGCACCCTCCGGGTGAGCTACGAGGGTGACGAGGCGGTCGCCTCGGGCACCGGCACGGTCAAGGTCGTCGTCAAGGCCAAGCCCAAGCCGGTCCTGACGATCCGTCCGGCCGTGGTCGACGCCAACAGCACCCGCGCCACCGGCTGGGTCAAGGTCACCTGCGCACCGGCGGGGGTCCGCTGCGTCGGCACCGTCAAGCTCACGCGCGGCGGCCTGAGCCTGGGCTCCGTCAAGGTGTCGATGGCCGGCGGCAAGAGCTCCACGCTCAAGGTGGTGCTCAACTCGCGGGCCCGCACGCTGCTGGCCAAGAACACCAAGGTGGCGGCCGTGCTGTCGGTCAAGCTCGACGGCGCTGCCAGCAAGAACACCACGGTCACGCTCACGCGCTGACCACGCACCACCAGCACGACCCGCACCACCACCCGGCGCGCGCTGCGCCTCACGCGTAGCGCGCGCCGGACCCCAGAGGGACGTGGGCTCGGGGCACCGACGACGAGGGAGCACGCGATGGCTGACAGCACGTCTGCCTCCTGTGACCCCCCGTGGTGCCCCGGCCCGTGGCCCGGTGGGTGGGCAGGGACGTCGACATCGACGTCCCTGCCCACCGACAGCCGCTCGATCCTGCGAAGTCGGTCCACCGACGCGCCGGGACCGAGCGGCTCTTGTCACGTTCGCCCACGCCGACCTGCGGCTCGCGTGGATCATCTGTCCGGCGTCCGCTGACCCTCCGGCCGGCGTACCCGCCCACCCGCACCACCCAGCACAACGAGGAGCACGTCATGTCACGTCCGATCACCCTGTTCACCGGTCAGTGGGCCGATCTGCCGTTGGAGGAGGTGGCTCGGTTGGCGTCGGGGTGGGGGTATGACGGTCTGGAGCTGGCGTGTTGGGGTGATCATCTGGATCCGTGGCAGGCCGCGGAGGACGACGCCTATGTGAAGGCGAAGCTGGACCTGTTGGAGAAGTACGGCCTGAAGCTGTATGCGATCTCGAACCATCTGAAGGGTCAGGCGGTGTGTGATGACCCGATCGATGCTCGTCATCAGGCGATCGTGGGGGAGCGGGTGTGGGGTGATGGTGACCCCGAGGGGGTGCGTCGTCGTGCGGCGCAGGAGATGGAGCTGACCGCGCGTAGTGCTCAGCGTTTGGGAGTGGACACGGTGGTGGGGTTCACCGGGTCGGCGATCTGGAAGTACGTGGCGATGTTCCCGCCGGCGACCGAGGAGATGGTGGCGGCGGGGTATCGGGACTTCGCGGATCGGTGGAACCCGATTCTGGATGTGTTCGATGAGTGTGGGGTGCGGTTTGCCCATGAGGTGCATCCCTCGGAGATCGCTTATGACTACTGGACGACGGTGGCGACGTTGGAGGCGATCGGGCATCGCCCGGCGTTCGGGTTGAACTGGGATCCCAGTCACTTCGTGTGGCAGGACCTGGACCCGGTGGGGTTCATGTACGACTTCCGGGACCGGATCTATCACGTGGACTGCAAGGACGCGAAGCGTCAGGTGGGCAATGGTCGTAATGGTCGGTTGGGTTCGCATCTGCCGTGGGCTGATCCGCGTCGTGGGTGGGACTTTGTGTCGACCGGTCATGGGGATGTGCCGTGGGAGGCGTGTTTCCGGATGTTGAACACGATTGGTTATGAGGGTCCGATCTCGGTGGAGTGGGAGGACGCGGGGATGGATCGGTTGGTGGGTGCTCCCGAGGCGTTGGAGTTCGTGCGCCGTCTGGCGTTCGACCCGCCGAGTGCTGCCTTCGACGCCGCCTTCTCCAGCT
>NZ_VDMS01000006.1 GCF_006346395.1 Nocardioides plantarum | reverse complement strand
CCGATCTCGGTGGAGTGGGAGGACGCGGGGATGGATCGGTTGGTGGGTGCTCCCGAGGCGTTGGAGTTCGTGCGCCGTCTGGCGTTCGACCCGCCGAGTGCTGCCTTCGACGCCGCCTTCTCCAGCTCCTCCTGACCCACGGCCGACCCCACGGCCGACCCAGCCGACCCAGTCGGCGACCGCGCCACCCGACCGACCTGATGACCGACCGACTCGAGGAACCACACATGACCAGCGACCAGACCGACACCCGCGTCGAGCCCGGATCGGACCCCGGTGCCCGCACCGGTGTCTGGTTCGTCGGGGCGCGCGGCTCGGTGGCGACCACGGCGATCATCGGAGCCCTCGGCATCCGGCACGGGCTCGCGCCGACGACCGGGCTCGTGACCGAGCTGCCCGAGCTCGACCCCGCGGGCCTGCCCGACCTCGGCAGCCTGGTGTTCGGCGGCCACGACGTCAGCTCGCGCTCCCTGGCCAAGAAGGCCGACACGCTGGTGGCGGGTGCCGTGCTGCCCGCCCACCTCGTCGACGCCGTACGCGCCGAGCTCGACGAGGTCGAGGCCGCCCTGCGGCCGGGCTACGCGTCGGGCGACGAGAGTGCGGCGGCCGCGGTCGACCGGCTCGCCGCCGACATCCGGGCCTTCCGTGAGCAGCACGACCTGGCCCGCGTGGTCGTGATCGAGGTCGCCAGCACCCAGGCACCGGTCGCCGACCCCGACCAGGTGGACAGCATCGACGACTCCCTGCCGATCGGGGCCGTCTACGCCCTCGCGGCCTTCGCCGCCGGGGCGCCCTTCGTGTCCTTCACGCCCAGCCCGTGCCTACGCCTGCCCGTGGTGCTCGAGGCCGCCGAGCGGGCCGGGCTGCCCTACGCCGGCTCCGACGGCAAGACCGGCGAGACGCTGCTGAAGTCGGCGCTGGCGCCGATGTTCGCGGTGCGTGCGCTCGAGCTGCGCTCGTGGGCGTCGGTCAACCTCCTCGGTGGCGGCGACGGCGCCACGCTGGCCGACCCCGAGGCCGCCCGCAGCAAGACCGAGACCAAGCGCAGCGGTCTCGACGCGATGGTCGGCCGGGCCGTGCCCGGGCCGATGCACATCGACCAGGTCGAGGAGCTGGGGGAGTGGAAGACCGCCTGGGACCACGTGCTGTTCGACGGCTTCCTCGGCAGCCGGATGACCATGCAGCTCACCTGGCAGGGCTGCGACTCGAGCCTGGCCGCACCGCTGGTGCTCGACCTGGCCCGGCTCACGGCCGTGGCCCACGCCGCCGGCCGGTCCGGTGCCCTGGTCGAGCTGGGCTTCTTCTTCAAGGACCCCGTCGGCAGCTCCGAGCACCGGCTCGCCGAGCAGTGGCGCGACCTCGTCGCGTGGCGCCAGGGACTCTCGTGAGCACCCTGCCGGCACCGCGCGACCTCGCCGAGCTGGTCCGCCTCCCGGCCTCGCTCACCGTCCCCGGCGACGTCTGGTCCGGTGCGGCGTGGCTCGGCTCCGACCCGGTGCGTGGCGCCGGGGCCATGCCGCTCGGCTCGGTCCTCATCTACTGCTCGGGCATGGCGCTCAACGACTGGGCCGACCGTGAGGTCGACGCCGTCGAGCGCCCCGAGCGGGTCGTCCCGTCCGGGCGCATCGCCGCCCCGGTGGCCCTCGCCGTCGCCGCCGGTCTCGGCGCGGCCGGCCTGGCCGTCACGGCGGTGGCGGGCGGACGCAGGGCGTTGCGGGTCAGCGTCCCGCTTGCCGCTCTCGTCGCCACCTACGACCTGCTGGCCAAGGACTCCCCGGCCGGTCCGTTCGTGATGGCCTCCACCCGCGGGCTCGACGTCCTGCTCGGTGCGGCCGCCGCACCGGGCGCGGCCGCGGCGCCCGCGGCGGCCGCCGCGGTGCACACCGTCGGCGTCACGCTGCTCAGCCGCGGCGAGGTCCACGGCACCGGCAAGGCCACCGTCCGTACGGCGCTGGCCGCCACCGCCACCGCCGCGGCGCTCCTCGTGGCGACGACGGCCCGCGACGCCGAGGCGCGCCCCCGCGACCGGTGGGCGGCACGCGCCCTCGCCGCGGCGTACGTCGCCCGCGTGGGTGGCGCCCAGACCCGCGCCCTGGCCCAGCCCGACGGTCCGACCGTGCGGGCCGCCACCGGCGCCGGCATCGGCGGCCTCACGCTCCTGCAGGCCTCCTGGCTGGCGGCCCGCGGGCAGCTGCCCGCCGCGATCGCGGTGGCCGGCGCCGGCCCGTTGCTGCGACGCGCCTCGCGGGCGGTGAGCCCGACATGAGCGTGCGTCTGGGCTATGGCCTCAACGGATTCGCCGGACACCGGCTCGCCGACGCCTGCGCGGTGGTCTCGTCCCTCGGCTACGAGGGCATCGGGCTGACCCTCGACCAGCCCCACCTCGACCCGTTCGGCGACCTGCCGAGCCAGATCGCCCACGCCCGGCGGTGCCTGGAGGCCAACCACCTGGCCTCGGTCGTGGAGACCGGGTCGCGCTACGTGCTCGACCCCTGGCACAAGCACGAGCCGACCCTGGTCAGCGACGACGGCCGCGAGCGCCGCGTCGACCTGCTGCGCCGGGCCGTGCGGATCGCGCACGAGCTCGGCTCCGAGGCGGTCTCCTGCTGGTCCGGCACCGCCCCGACCGGAGTGGGGGCCGCGGTGCTGTGGCGCCGGGTCGTCAACGGCCTCGGCCCGGTCCTCGACGACGCCGCCGACCTCGGCGTCACGGTCTGCGTCGAGCCCGAGCCCGGGATGTTCCTGTCGACCCTCGACGAGGTGCTCGACCTGCGGGCCCGCTTCGGCGACCCCGAACACCTGCAGGTGACCCTCGACCTGGGCCACCTGGTCTGCAACGAGCCGCGCACCCCCGCCGAGACCGTGCACCGCGCGGGGCCCGTCCTCGGCAACGTGCAGGTCGACGACATGGTCCGCGACGTGCACGAGCACCTCGAGCTCGGCACCGGCGAGCTCGACCTCGACGACGTCCTCGGCGCCCTCGTCGCGACCGGCTACACCGGCCTGGCGTGCGTCGAGCTGCCGCGGCACTCCCACGCGGCACCCGCGGTCGCGGCCTCCACCATGGTCGCGCTGCGCGCCTCGCTCGACCGGATCGGCACGCCGGCCGCCATACCGGCAGCCGCGGGGAGCGCCCGATGACCGCCGTGGGCACGCTCGTCGCTCCCGCCGAGCTGCGCGCGGCGCTCCCGTCCGACGCCCAGCGGGCGCTCGAGGAGATGACCGCGGCCGTGACGGCCGACCCGTCGGTGCTGGGGCGGCTGTTCCCGGCCGCGGCCCGGCGTACGGCCCGGGGCGAGCTCGCCCCGACCGGCCACCGCACCGAGGACGCCGTACGCGTCGAGCTCGTGGCGGCAGCGGCGACCCGGCTCGCGCCGGCCGACCTGCTGGCCGAGCTGCAGGCGATCTACCGCTACGGAGACGGCGACGAGAAGCGGGGCGTGCTCCTCGCTATCGGCGTCGTCGAGGACCCCGGGCTCGACGGCTCCGAGGTGCTGCTCGACGCCCTGCGCACCAACGACGTCCGGCTCGTGGCCGCCGCCATGGGCCCGCACGCCGCCCGGCTCTCGGCCCACGACTGGCGTCACGGCGTGCTGAAGTGCCTGTTCGTCGGCGTCCCGCTGACCGCCGTCGCCGACCTCGACACGCGGGTCGACGCCGAGCTCGGGGCGATCGTGCGCCGCTACGTCGACGAGCGCGAGGCGGCCGGGCGACCGGTGCCCGCCGACGCCCTCGCCCTCATCGACCTGACCACCACGACCGGCCCGGAGGCCTGAGATGCGCATCTTCGACCCGCACATCCACATGACGTCACGCACGACCGACGACTACGAGCGCATGTACGCCGCCGGCGTGCGCGCCCTGGTCGAGCCGGCCTTCTGGCTCGGGCAGCCGCGCACCAGCGTCGGCTCGTTCACCGACTACTTCGACGGCCTCATCGGCTGGGAGCGGTTCCGGGCCGCGCAGTTCGGCATCGCCCACCACTGCACGATCGCGCTCAACCCCAAGGAGGCCAACGACCCCCGCTGCCTCGAGGTCCTCGACGTCCTGCCGCGCTACCTCGCCAAGGACGGCGTCGTCGCGGTCGGCGAGATCGGCTTCGACTCGATGACCGACGCCGAGGAGCACGCCTTCAGCGCCCAGCTGGCGCTGGCCGTCGAGTTCGAGCTGCCGGCGATGGTGCACACCCCCCACCGCGACAAGGAGGGCGGCACCCGACGCACGCTCGAGCTGGTCGAGGAGTCCGGGCTCGCCCCGGGGATGGTCGTCGTCGACCACCTCAACGAGCTGACCGTCGGCCCCGTCGAGGCCAGCGGCTGCTGGATGGGCTTCTCGATCTACCCCGACACCAAGATGGACCCCCAGCGCATGGTGCGCATCCTGCAGGACCACGGGCCCGACCGGGTGCTGGTCAACTCCGCGGCCGACTGGGGGCGCAGCGACCCGCTGCTGACCCTGGCGACCGGCGAGGCGATGCTCGCGGCCGGGTTCACCGACGACGACGTCGACCGGGTGCTGTGGCGCAACCCCGTCGAGTTCTTCGCCCAGTCCGGACGGCTGCTGCTGCCCGACGACACCGGCGCCACCGACACGACCACGCCCGACCTGACCCAGACCTTCGAGGGCAACTCCGTCCTGCGCGGCGAGCGGGTCACCTGATGCGGCTGCGCCACCGCGACGGCACGGTGGTCCACCTGGGCTACGGCACCAACGTGCTGCCCGCCGAGGACGTCGACGGCCTGGTCGCGCAGGCCGTCGGGATGGGCGGGGCGATCCGTCGCGTCCTGGACGCCGGGTCCGACGGCGCGCCGACCGGCGGCGTCGTGGGCCTCGGCCTGTGGCTGCCCGCTGCCGCCGCGCACCGGCTCGCGGCGGACCCCGCCGGCGTACGCCGGGTGCGCGAGCAGCTGGCCGAGCACAGCGTCGAGGTGGTCACGGTCAACGCGTTCCCCTACGCCTCCTTCCAGGACCCCGTCGTCAAGCACGCCGTCTACCACCCGACCTGGGCCGAGCGCGAGCGCCTCGACTACACGCTGGCCGCGGCACGCGTGCTGGGCGGGCTGCTCCCCGACGACGCCGACCACGGGTCGATCTCGACGCTGCCGCTGGCCTGGCAGACGCCGTGGTCCGCGGCCGACCAGCAGCAGGCCGAGGGCCACCTCGCCGAGCTCGCCTCCGGCCTGGCCCGCCTCGCCGACGAGACCGGCCGCCGGGTCGTCGTCGGTGTCGAGCCCGAGCCCGGCTGCGTCGTCGAGACCGTCGAGCAGGCCGTCGAGCACCTCGCCGCGGTCGACCGCGACTGGATCGGCATCTGCCTCGACCTGTGCCACCTCGCCGTCGGCTTCGACGACGCCACCCACGCCCTCGCCCTGCTCGGCGACGCCGGGCTGCGCGTGGTCAAGGCCCAGCCGGCCTCGGCCCTGGTGGTCGACGACCCGGCCGACGCGGCCACGCGCTCCGCGCTCTCGTCGTACGCCGAGGACCGCTTCCTCCACCAGGTGCGCCAGGCCCGGCCCGACGGGGCGGTCGCGGCTCGCGACGACCTGCCCGAGGCCCTCGACGGAGCCGACCCGCTCGACACCGACGCCCCCTGGCGCGTGCACTTCCACGTGCCGGTGCACGCCGACCCCCAGGCGCCCCTGCGCACCGGGCGCGAGGAGCTGCGGGCCTCGCTGGCCGCCCTGCTCGGCGGACCCACCGCCCACGTCGCCCACCTCGAGGTCGAGACCTACACGTGGTCGGTCCTGCCCGGTGGCGGACCGGCCGACGACGACGCCCTCGCGGCCGGCCTGGCCGCCGAGCTCGCGTGGGTCCACGCCGAGCTCGTCGGCCTCGGTCTCACCCCCCTCTGAGCGACCCCACCTGATCCACACCCCCTCACCTGGAGATCACCCCCATGGACAAGCTGCTCGTCGTCGACGTCGTCGGTCTCACCCCTGCCCTGCTCGAGCACATGCCCCGGCTCAAGCGACTCGCCGCGGGCGGGTCCCAGGCGGTCCTCGAGCCGGTCCTGCCGGCGGTGACCTGCAGCGTGCAGTCGACGCTGCTGACCGGGCTCACCCCGGCCGAGCACGGCATCGTCGGCAACGGCTGGTACTTCCGCGACCTGGGCGAGATCTTCCTGTGGCGCCAGCACAACCGCCTGGTGCAGGGCGAGAAGGTCTGGGAGACCATCCGCCACCAGGTGCCCGGCTACACGGTGGCCAACGTGTGCTGGTGGTACGCCATGGGCGCCACCACCGACTGGACGGTCACCCCCCGGCCGATCTACTACGCCGACGGCAAGAAGGCCCCCGACGCCTACACGCGCCCGCCCGAGCTGCACGACGAGCTGGTCGGCGAGCTGGGCGAGTTCCCGCTGTTCCAGTACTGGGGACCCACGGCCTCGATCCGGTCCTCGGAGTGGATCGTCGGCGCGGCGCGCCGGCTGCTGTCGCGCGCCGACCTGACGCTGGCCTACCTGCCCCACCTCGACTACGACCTGCAGCGGTTCGGCCCCGACGCCCCGGAGGCCCGGCAGGCCGCGCGCGACGTCGACGACGCCCTCGCGCCGCTGCTCGACGACGCGGCCGCGCTCGGGGCGCGGGTCGTCGTGCTGTCGGAGTACGGCATCACCAAGGCCGACACCCCCGTCGACGTCAACCGGGCGCTGCGCACCGCCGGCCTGCTCGAGGTCTACACCCAGGACGGCATGGAGTACCTCGACCCCTGGGTGTCGCGCGCGTTCGCCGTGGCCGACCACCAGCTCGCCCACGTCTACGTCGCCGACCCGGCCGACCTCGAGCAGGTCCGCGCGCTGTGCGCCGCCCTGCCGGGGGTCGACCGGGTGCTCGACCGCGAGGGGCAGGCCGAGTTCGGCCTCGACCACGAGCGCTCCGGCGAGCTCGTCCTGGTCGCCGACCCGACGGCGTGGTTCACCTACTACTACTGGGACGACGACGAGCGCGCCCCCGACTTCGCGCGGGGCGTCGAGATCCACCGCAAGCCCGGCTACGACCCCGCCGAGCTCTTCTTCGACCCCGAGGACAAGCTGGTCAAGGCCAAGGCCGCGCTGACCCTGGCCCGCAAGGCCGCGGGCCTGCGCTACGCGATGAAGGTCGTCCCGCTCGACCCGGCCCCGGTGCGCGGCACCCACGGCCGGCTCCCTGAGCGTGACGCCGACGCCCCGATGGTCATCTGCGACCAGCCCGGTGTGCTGGGGGAGCGGATCGCCGCGACCGCCGTGCGCGACCTGCTGATCGACCTCGTCAACCTCGGCGCGGACGCGTCGGCCCCCTCGTCGGTGTCGTAGTGGACGTCGACCGGCTGCTCGACGGGGTGCGGGAGCGGCTGCGTACGCCGCCCTCGTGCGGGGTCGCGCGGGTCGACCTGGTGGTCCTCGACGCGTTGCGGCCGGGCAAGCTGCTGCGACCCGACCTGGTGGTCCGCAGCGCGGCCGCGGCCCTCTCCGAGCCCCGGCACGCCCCCGAGCTCGACGACCATGTCGTGTCCGGTGCGCTCGCCGTCGAGCTGCTCCACGTCGCGACGCTCGTGCACGACGACATCATCGACGCGGCTCCGCTGCGTCGGGGGAGGCCCTCGGTCGTCGCCGCCGCCGGCACCGGCACCGCGATCGTCGTCGGCGACCTGCTGCTCGCCCGGGGCGCGGCGGCTGCGGCCGACTCCTCCGTGGCGGCCGCCGGGGTGTGGGCCGGCGCGCTGGAGCAGATGGCCGCCGGGCAGCTGCGCGAGGAGGACCTGGCCGCCGCGCCGTCGGTGGCGGCCCACGCCGACTACATCGCGCTCAAGACGGCCGCCCTGTTCCGCGCCAGTGCCGAGATCGGTGCTCTCGCCGTGGGTGCCGACCCCGTGGTGGTCGACGCGCACGGCCGGTTCGGGCACCACTTCGGGATGGCCTTCCAGCACGTGGACGACCTCCTCGACACCATCGGCGACCCGGCGCACCTGGGCAAGCCCGTGGGGGCCGACCGCGCCAACGGCGTGCCCACCGCGGTCGCCCTGGTGGGGCAGGGGCTCTCGTCGGAGGTGACCGCCCTCGTGGTCGACGAGATCGCCGCCGCGGGCGCCGCGGTGGAGCGCAGCCCGGGCGGGGTCGCGCTGCTCCAGTGGGCCGCGGACGCCCTGCAGCGGGCGCTGCTCACCGCGCTCGACGACGACGGTCGCCAGCAGGCCGCACCCCTGGTCGCCGCGCTCGATGACGCCGTACGGGGTCGTGCGGGGCTGGAGACCGCCCGGCCCGTGTGACGCGGGCGGGGTGACGCGGAACCCCCGGCCAGCCGGGGAATCCGCGCGCCTCTCTGTGCCGCTCAGGCGCCGAGCTGACGGCGTACCTCGTCGATGGTCGCCAGGACCGACACCGTCTCGGAGTGCGTGTGCAGCGGCGACTCCACCCGACCCTGCGCGACGTAGTGGGCGAAGGCGGTCGCCTGGTAGGCGTAGCCGTCGGTCGGGCCGTCGGTCGGGGGGTGTGTCCAGGTCGCCGTGCGGGTCGAGCCCTCCGGGCCCACGGTGACCGTGAGCGCGGTCGGGGCGTAGAACGGCGCGGCGATCTCGGTGTGACCCTCGGACCCCACGACGCCCGCCACCGCCGGGAGCGCGGTGTCGAGCGACGTCGACAGCAGCGCGGCGCCACCGCCCGCGGCGCCGATCAGGACGTGGGCTGCGGCATCGACTCCGGAGGGCGCCAGTCGGCCGGTGGCGGTGATGGCAGCCGGCGGCCCGAGCACCATCGAGGCGAGGCTGATCGGATAGATGCCGACGTCGAGCAGGGCCCCGCCCCCCAGGTCGGGGTTCCAGAGGCGGCTGGTGGCGTCGTACGGGACGGCGGAGCCGAGGTCGGCGCGCACCAGACGTGGCTCGCCGAGGAGCCCCTCGGCGAGCACCTGGCGCAGGACGTCGGTCTGGGGCAGGTAGCGGGTCCACATCGCCTCCATGGCCAGCACGCCCGCTCCGGCCGCGGCGGAGGTGATGGCCGCGGCGTCGACGGCCGTCATGGCGATCGGCTTCTCGACCAGCACGTGCTTGCCGGCCGCGATGGCGGCCAGGGCCTGGTCGCGGTGCAGCGGGTGGGGCGTCGCGACGTGGACGGCGTCGACCTCGGGGTCGGCGAGGGCCGCGGCCAGGTCGGTGGTCGACCGCTCGACCCCGTGCCGACGGGCGACCTCGCGCGTGCGGGCGGCGTCGCGGGCCACCCAGAGGACGACGCGCTGCGGCGTGTGCGCGTGCAGCGAGGCCACGAAGGCGGCCCCGATGCCGGTGCCGACGACAGCCCACCGCAGCGGCGGTACGCCGGCGGGGTCGAGCAGCCGCGGGCCGGGGAGGACCAGACCCGTCACGCGGACAGGCGCGCGCCGGTGTCGGTGTCGAAGACGTGCACCTGGGCCGGGTCGGTGGTGACGTGGATGGTGTCGCCCTTGTGGACCTGGTCGCGGCCGGAGACCCGCACGATGATGTTGGCGGGGGTGCCGTCGACGCCGGAGGTGCCGTAGACGTAGCCGTCGGCGCCGAGCTCCTCGACGACGGTGACCCGGACCGGCAGCCCGCCCTGCTCGGCCGAGACGATGCGCCACGACTCGGGCCGGACGCCGACGGTGACCTGGCCGCGCATCCGCTGGGCCGCGGTCGGGTCGACCGGGACCTGGTAGTCGCCGATCTGCGCCTGGCCGTCCTGCGAGGCGGTCGCCTCGAGCAGGTTCATCTGCGGGGAGCCGATGAAGCCGGCGACGAAGAGGTTGACCGGGCGGTCGTAGAGGGCGAGGGGCGTGTCGACCTGCTGGAGCACGCCGTCCTTCATCACCGCGACCCGGTCGCCCATGGTCATCGCCTCGACCTGGTCGTGGGTGACGTAGACGGTGGTGACACCGAGGTCGGCCTGGAGCTTGGCGATGTCGGTGCGGGTCTGCACGCGCATCTTGGCGTCGAGGTTGGACAGCGGCTCGTCCATGCAGAAGACCGCGGGGTTGCGCACGATGGCGCGGCCCATCGCGACCCGCTGGCGCTGCCCGCCGGACAGCGCCTTGGGCTTGCGGCCCAGGAACTCCTCGAGACCGAGGATGCGGGCGGCCTCGGCGACGCGCCTCTTGCGCTCGTCGCCGGGCACCTTGGCGATCTTGAGCGCGAAGCCGAGGTTGTCGGCGACCGTCATGTGCGGGTAGAGCGCGTAGTTCTGGAAGACCATGGCGATGTCGCGGTCCTTGGGCGGCACGGTGGTGATGTCGCGCTCGCCGATGAAGACCTTGCCGTCGTCGACCTCCTCGAGCCCGGCGAGCATCCGCAGGGTCGTGGACTTGCCGCACCCCGACGGGCCGACGAGCACCATGAACTCCCCGTCGCCGATCTCCAGGTCGATGCCGGGTACGGCGGGCTTGTCGGCGCCGGGGTACCAGCGCTGTGCCTTCTCGAACGTCACGGTGGCCATCTGGCTGTGCTCCCTTCGCCGGCAGGGGGCCGGCGGTGCGTGGTGGATGCGGGTGGATGCGGGTGGTTGCTGCGTGCGCGGACGGGGTGGGTCAGGCGCTGTCGCGCTGGACCAGCGAGGGCGGGAAGACGATGCGCATCGCGCGCGGCCGGCCTCCGTCGTCGAGCTGCTCGAGGAGCAGGCGGGCGGCCTGGTCGGCCATGTCGCCGACCGGGGCGTGGACGGTGGTCAGCGGTGGGGTGGTCCGCTCGGCGACGCCGAGGTCGTCGTACCCGACCACGGCGACGTCGTCGGGGACCCGGCGACCGGTGCGGGCCAGGGCGCGCAGGGCGCCGGCGGCCATCAGGTCGGAGGCGACGGCGATGCCGTCGAGGTCGGGGTGCTGGATGAGCAGCTGGGCGGCCGCGGACTCGCCGCCGGCCTCGGTGAAGTCGCCGTGCACGACGGCGTCGTCGGACAGGCCCGCCTTGTGCATCGCCATCCGCCAGCCCAGCAGCCGGTCGACCCCGGCGGTCATGTCGGCCGGTCCGGCGATGGTGCCGATGCGGCGGCAGCCCCGGCGTACGAGGGCCTCGGTCGCCTCGCTGCCGCCGGCGACGTTGTCGGTGTCGACGTAGGCGACCTTGGCGGCGCTGGTCCACGGGCGACCGACGAACACGCACGGCAGGCCCATCGCGGCGAGGTGGTCGCTGAGGTGGTCGTTGCGGTGGTGGGACACCACGATGGCCCCGTCGATGTGGCGGTTGCGGAGGTAGCGGAGCATCCGCTGCTCCTCCTCGCCGGGCCCGGTGAGGAGCAGCACCAGCTGGAGGTCGCGCGCTCCGAGGACCCGGCTGACGCCGCGCAGGGTGCGGGCGAAGAACGGGTCGGAGAAGACCCGGTCGTCGGGCTCGGGCACGACGAGCGCGACCGAGTCGGTACGCCGCGTCACCAGGCTGCGGGCGGCGAGGTTGGGTGCGTAGCCCAGGGACTGGACGGCGGCGTCGACCGCGGTGCGGGCCTTCAGGCTCACCTTGTCGCCGCCGTTGATGGCCCGCGACGCGGTCGCCCGCGAGACGCCGGCCAGCCGGGCCACCTCGTCGAGGGTGGGCAACGACGGCGATCGGGCGCTGTCCTCGTCCATCACGCCGGTCACGCTAGACCTCCCCGACGTGACCCGAGGCCGCGACGCGGGAGTACCAGTCGGCGCTGAGCTTGCGGGTGCGCTCCTGGGTGTCGAAGTCGACGTGGACGATGCCGAACCGCTGGCCGTAGCCGTAGGACCACTCGAAGTTGTCGAGCAGCGACCACGCGAAGTAGCCGCGGACGTCGACGCCCTGCTCGATAGCGGCGTGCAGGGCGCGCAGGTGGGCCTCGACGTAGTCGCGCCGCTCGTGGTCGTCGACGCGGCCGTCGACGACCTCGTCGGCGTAGGCGGCGCCGTTCTCGGTGATCCAGACCGGGGGCAGGTCGTAGTCGTCGTGCAACCGGGTCAACAGGCGGGTGAAGCCCTCGGGCTGCACCTCCCAGCCGATGCCGGTGCGCGGCAGGCCGCGGCTGACCTCGTGGATGTCGTCGCCGCCGGGGAACGGCGACCCGCTGGGCAGGTCGGGGTGGACCACGCCGCCGTCGTCGGGCGCCGGGTGCGGGTGCCCGGAGTGGGCGCCGCCGTTGTAGTAGTTGACGCCCAGCACGTCGAGCCGGCTGCTCACCGCGGCGAGGTCGCCGTCGTGGACGACGTCGGTCCACGGCTGTCCGGCGAAGGTCATCGCCGCGGTGTCGGCCAGCACGTCCTCGGGGTAGTGCCCTCGCAGCAGGGGGTCGAGGAAGACCCGGTTGAAGAGCCCGTCGACGCGGCGCGCGGCGTCACGGTCGACGGGGTCGTCGGCGTCGTGGGGGTCGGCGACGGTGAGGTTGAGCGTGATGCCGAGGTCGGCGGTGGCGCCGTCGGCGCGCAGGGCCTGGACCGCGAGCCCGTGCGCGAGCATCAGGTGGTGGGCGGCCACGAGCCCGGCGGCGCCCTCGCGTCGCCCGGGGGCGTGGCGCCCGGAGGTGTAGCCGAGGAACGCCGAGCACCACGGCTCGTTCATCGTGGTGATCGTCGGGACCCGGTCGCCCAGCGCGTCGTGCACGGTCTGCGCGTAGTCGACGAAGCGGTGGACGGTGTCGCGGTGGGTCCACCCGCCGGCGTCCTCGAGGGTCTGCGGCAGGTCCCAGTGATAGAGCGTCAGCCACGGCGTGATGCCGGCGTCGAGCAGCTCGTCGACCAGGCGGCGGTAGAAGTCGAGGCCGGCCTCGTTGACCGCGCCGCCGTCGGGGCGCACCCGCGGCCACGCGACCGAGAAGCGGTAGGAGCCCAGGTTGAGGTCGCGCATCAGGGCGACGTCGTCGCGGTAGCGGTGGTAGTGGTCGCAGGCCACGTCGCCGTTGTCGCCGGCGACCACGGCACCGGGCCGGGCGGCGTAGGTGTCCCAGATGGACGGCGTACGACCGTCGAGGGCGGCGGCGCCCTCGACCTGGTAGGACGCCGTCGCGGCGCCCCACCCGAAGCCGGCGGGGAACTGGATGGCGCGGCCCCGGTCCGAGGACGACAGGAGGTGCGTCGTGGTGGCGGAGGGGGTCTCGAGCTCGGTCATCCCTTGATGGCTCCTTGCATGATGCCGGACACCAGCTGGCGGCCGGACAGGACGAACAGGACGAGTAGGGGGACGGTGGCCATCGCCGTACCGGCCAGCACCAGGGCGTAGTCGGTGGTCTGGCCCTGCCCGGTGAGCGCGAGGCGGTCCAGGGCGATCTGGAGGGTCTCGGTCTTCTGCAGGGCCACGAGCGGCCACATGTAGTCGGTCCAGACCTGCATGAAGGTGAAGAGGAACAGGATCGCCATGGCGGGCCGGGCGGCGGGCACGGCGACGGTCCAGAACGTGCGGATCATCGAGCAGCCGTCCATCCGGGCGGCCTCGACGAGCTCGTCGGGGACGGCGTCGAGGAGGTACTGGCGCATGAAGAAGACGCCGAACGCCGTCACGAGGGTCGGTAGGGCGACCGCGGCGAGGGTGTCGAGCAGCCGGTAGTCGCGCATCAGGATGAACAGCGGGACGATCGCCAGCTGCGTCGGCACCGCCATCGTCATCACGACGAACCCCATCATCGACGAGCTCCCGCGGAACTTGAGCTTGGCGAAGCTGAAGCCGGCCAGCGTGGAGAAGACGACGACCGACGTCGCGCACACCGTCGCCACGACCAGGCTGTTGAGCAGCGCCTGCCAGAAGTCGATGGTGTCGAGCACCCGGCTGACGTTCTCGAAGAAGTGACCGCCGGGCAGCAGCGGGGGCGGGGTCTCCACGGCCCGCTCCCGGGTGTGGGAACCGATCATGAACGACCAGTAGAGGGGCAGGGCCGACCCGATCACGAACGCGGCGAGCAGGCCGTAGACCAGGGGGCCGGGACGTCTGGTCACAGTGCTCTCCGTCGGGTGAGCCATCGTGTGACGAGGTAGTTGACCAGCACGATGGCGATGATGAACATGAACAGCAGCCAGGCGGCGGCCGACGCGCGACCGTAGAACTGGTCCTCGATGCCCTTGACGTAGACGTAGAGCGTCATCGTCATGTACTGGTGGTCGGCACCGCCCTCGCGCTGCGCGGTGTCGTCGAACAGCCGGGGCTCGGTGAAGATCTGCAGGCCGCCGATGGTGGTCGTGACGATCACGAAGATCACCGTGGGCCGGATCATCGGCAGCGTGATGGCGAACAGCTGGCGCACCCGGCCGGCGCCGTCGAGGGCCGCCGACTCGTAGACGTCGCGGGGCACGGCCTGCATCGCGGCCAGGAAGATCAGCGCGTTGTAGCCGGTCCAGCGCCAGTTGACCATGCCGGAGATCGCGACGTGGCTCCACCAGCGCTCGACGTGCCACCGGATCGGCTCGAGGCCGAGGTTGCCGAGCACCTCGTTGATGACGCCGGAGCGGTCGGCGAACAGGCTGCCGAAGATGAGGACCGCCGCGGTGGGGGCGACGACGAACGGCAGCAGCACGCTGATCCGCCAGAAGGTGCTGCCGCGCAGCTGCTGGTCGAGCAGCGCGGCGACCGTCACGGCGATGATGACCTGGGGGATCGAGGACATCACGAAGATGCTGAGGGTGTTGACCACGGACTTCACGAAGACGGGGTCCTCGAGGACCCACCTGAAGTTGTCGAGGCCGGCGAACCCACCGCGGGCGTACTGGGTGCGGTCCCACTCGTAGAGGGAGAGGTAGCCGGTGTAGGCCAGCGGGAACATCCCGACCACGGCGAAGACGACGAAGAACGGCGACACGAACAGGTACGGCGCGATCTTGACGTCCCACCTGGCCCGCCGCTCGCGGCGCAGGAGTCGGCGATCGTCCTGCCGGCCCCCGCGCCCGCCCGGTGTGGGCTTCCCAGCGCCACCCGCACCGGCCTCCGGCCGGTGCGGGTGGTCGCCGGGCTGGAGGGGGGTGCCGGCGTCAGCCGGCGCCGTCACTGCAGGGACGCGACGTCGGAGAGGAAGGTCTTCCACGACTTGTCGGGCGACGCGGAGCCCTCGTCGACCCGGTCGATCGCGAGCTGGAACTTGCCGAGGATGTCGGAGTAGAGCGGGCCCTGGAAGGGCTGGACGTCGATGGCGGCGGCGCGGTTGGAGTAGATCTCACCGACCGGGGCGTTGTTGAAGTACTCGTCGGTCGCGCTCAGCAGGTCGGGGCTGTCGATCGCCTTGACCTGCGAGGGGAAGTTGCCGAGGTCGGCGAAGACCCGCAGCTGCTGCTCGGGAGCGGTCATCCACTCGAGGAACTTCTGGGCCTCGGTCTGGTGGGTGGAGGTCTTGGGCACGGCCAGGAACGACCCGCCCCAGTTGCCGCCGCCGCCGGGGAACACGTCGACGACGTCCCAGACGACGCCGTCCTTGAGCTTGCCCTGGTTGTCCTTGATGTTGCTGCGCATCCAGCCGGGGCACGGGATGGTGGCGAAGCCGTCCTTCTTGAACGACGCCGACCAGTCGTCGTTCCACAGCTTGTTGCGCGTCGAGAGCGTCTCGGCGTTGCCGGTGACCGTGTTCCACACGGCCTTCAGCCCGTCGTTCTCGACGTTGACGGTGCCGTCGCTCTCCTCGAAGGGGTTGGGCACCTGGTTGAGCATCGCCTGGGCGATCGTCCCGGAGGAGTCGTACCAGGCGGCGTCGGACTTGGCGGTGAACTTCTCGCCGAGGGCGTAGTAGTCGTCCCAGGTCGTCATCAGCTTGGCGACCTCGGCGCGGTCGCTCGGCAGCCCGGCCTCCTCGAACAGGTCGGCGCGGTAGCAGAACGCCTCGGGGCCGGCATCGGTCGGGTAGCCGAGCAGCTGGCCGTCGGAGGTGGTGGCGGCCTTCTCCTTGAAGTCGAGCCAGCGGCCCTCGACGTCCTTGTCGGACAGGTCGACCCAGCGGTCGGGAGCAGCGACCAGCGCCGGCATGAAGTCGCCCTCGATGGCCACGACGTCGGGGAGACCCGCGTTGGCCTGCAGGTTGGTGTTGAGCTCGTTCTTCCAGTCGTCCCACAGCGAGACCTTGGTCTGCTCGACCTGGATGCCGGGGTTGGCCTTGTTCCAGTCGGCGATGAGGGCGTCGTAGCCGAACTCGCCGAACGTCGTGATGGTGAGGGTCTCACCGGGCTCGAGCGTGTCCTGCTCGGCGGACTCGGCCGGGTCGCCGCCCCCGCCGCCGCAGGCCGCGAGGGTCAGGCCGAGCAGGAGCGTCGCGCAGACGCCCAGTCCGGGGCGGCTCACACCGCGAGAGGTCTTGATGGTCACGTCAGGTCTCCTGCCTGGAAGGTGGACCCGGTAGAAGTGAGAGCGCTTCCATTCGGGAGTGCGTGAACCATGGCACGGGCTGGCACATGTGTCAACGATCACATTCTGGTTTGGTTGGCTCGGCGGATTGTCGGGCTCCGACTCGCACGGCGAGTGTCTGGAAGCGCTCCCACCCACGTTGCGTCGTACGGCCGTCCGGGCTTCGATGAGGCATGCCGACACCACCGCGCGAGATCTCGGCCGGCGACCTGACCGTGCGTCAGCAGGTGAGTCTGCTGTCCGGCCAGGACTTCTGGCACACCCAGGGGCTGCCCGAGGTCGGGCTCGAGCCGATGATGATGAGCGACGGCCCCCACGGCCTGCGCGCCCAGCTCGCCGCCGCGGACCACCTGGGCCTGGGCGGCAGCGAGCCGGCCACCTGCTTCCCGCCGGCGGTCACGCTCGGCAGCACGTGGGACCCGACGATGGCCGCCGAGGTCGGGGTCGCGTTGGCCGAGGAGGCACGCGACCTGGGGGTGGGCGTCGTCCTGGGCCCGGGCGTCAACATCAAGCGCCACCCGCTGGGCGGGCGGTCCTTCGAGTACCTGTCCGAGGACCCGCTGCTCAGCGGTCGGATGGCGGCCGCGATGGTGGCGGCGATCCAGTCCCGCGGGGTCGGGGCGAGCCTCAAGCACTTCGCGGTCAACAGCCACGAGAGCCACCGGTTCACCTACTCCGCGGTCGTCGACGACCGCACCCTGCGCGAGATCTACCTGCGCGCCTTCGAGATCGTCGTGACCCAGGCGCGGCCGTGGACCGTCATGTGCGCCTACAACGCGGTCAACGGCACGCCTGCCTCGCAGCACCGGTGGCTGCTGGGCGACGTACTGCGCGACGAGTGGGGCTTCGACGGTGTCGTGGTCAGCGACTGGGGTGCGACGTACGACCGGGTGGCGGGGGTCGCGGCCGGGCTCGACCTCGAGATGCCCGGCGGCGCGTCGCTGTCCGACCGCGAGGTCGTCGCCGCGGTGCGCGACGGACGGCTCGACGCGGCGGTCGAGGCCAGTGCGCAGCGGGTGATCGACCTCGTCGCGCGCACCCGTACGACGACGTCGTCCGGCTCGGCGCCCGGCTCGTCGTCGGGGGCGGTCACGTCGGTGGACGAGCACGACGAGCTGTGCCGGCGGGTGGCCGCGGCCGGCACGGTGCTGCTGACCAACGACGGCCTGCTGCCGCTCGCGACCCCGTGGGTCGGCGAGGTGGCGCTGATCGGTGCCTTCGCCGAGAGCCCGCGATACCAGGGGGCGGGGTCGTCGTCGGTGGTGCCGACGAGGGTGACGAGCGCACGTGACGCCCTGGCCGCGGCGGGGCTGCCGGTCACCTACGCGCGTGGCTACGACCTCCCCGTCTCGCGACGTGACGACGACCTGGTCGCCGAGGCCGTCGAGGTGGCGCGCCGAGCCGATGTCGCGGTCGTGCTCGTCGGGCTGCCGCCCTCGAGGGAGAGCGAGGGCTTCGACCGCGACGACCTGGCCCTGCCCGAGCAGCACGACCGGCTCGTCCGGGCCGTCTGCGCGGCCAACCCGCGCACGGTCGTCGTCCTCTCGCACGGCGCCCCGGTGGCGCTGCCGTGGCGCGACCTGCCCGCCGCCATCGTCGAGACCTACCTGGGCGGGCAGGCCGGCGGGGCCGCTCTGGTCGACGTACTCATCGGTGCGGCGGAGCCGGGCGGGCGGCTCGCGGAGTCGTTCCCGGTGCAGCAGGAGGACGTGGCGGCCGACCCGTGGTTCCCCGGTCGGCCGCGCCAGGTCGACTACCGCGAGGGGATCTTCGTCGGCTACCGCCACCACACGACGTCGGGGATCCGGCCGGCGTTCCCGTTCGGCCACGGCCTGTCCTACGCCACGTTCGCCTGGACCGACGCTGCCGTCTCCGACACGGTGCTGAGCGTCGGCGAGGACGGGACGGTGCCGTCCGTCGTCGTCACCGTCACCGTGGCGAACACCGGTGACCGCGCCGGTAGCCAGGTCGTGCAGGTCTATCGCGCCGACCTGACCGGGGTGGTGCTCCGGCCGCGCCGCGAGCTGGTCGGCTTCGCCAAGGTGCACCTCGCCGCGGGTGAGCAGCGCCGGGTCGAGATCACGGTCGACTCGCGCGGCTTCGCCTTCTGGGACGTCACGCAGGACGGCTGGCGGATCCCGACGGGCGAGCTCGTCCTGGAGGTGGGTCGCTCCAGCGAGGACATCGTGTTCGAGCTCCCACTGTCGGTCGAGGGCGGCGTGACCACGTCGGGCGAGCCGGTCGACACCCCACCGGTCTCGGTGCTCGACGCCGACTTCGCCGCCCGGCTGGGCCGTCCGATCCCGGTGCCGGTGCCGCCCCGGCCGTTCTCGCGCGACTCCACGCTCGAGGAGCTCGCCCTCACCCCGGCCGGCCGCGCCCTGTCGCACGTCGCGGCCCGCGTCGTACGGTCGCGGGTCGGTGCGTCCGCCGACGCCGACACGGCGGGGGAGGCCGAGCTGGTGCTCCGGTCGCTGCGCGAGATCCCCCTGCGCTCGATGGCCTCCTTCGCCGGCGGCCGCGTGGGCTGGGGAGTGGTCGACAGCGTCGTGGACCTGCTCGAGGGCCGACCGCGGCCGGTGCTCGCGCGCGTCGGGTCCGTCGTACGACGGCGGCTGGGGCGGCGTCGGCCTTAGGTGTCGGTGGTGACCGAACGGGCGTGCTTCGGGGGCGTGGCCGCTGGTAGCGGTGCTCCGCCTTTGCCGTAGCAAGGTCCCCGGACGTACGTCGGCGCGCCGCTGCTTCTCAGGGGGCCTGCATGGATCCCGTCACGCCGACCGACCCGGACGACCATGCCACGGACCCGGCGGCCGCCGCACAACACGGTGGCTGTGGCTGTCGTCATCCCCAAGGCGCTCGTCGCCGAGACTGCGCTCACAGCCCGGACCGCACGCGCCTACGCCGCCCGAGGTGCGGGCACGGGCGATGTTCGCCTTCCCGATCGGCCCGGCCACCCTGCCCTGTGGTTGCTCGGGTGCAGCCCTTATCGCCGCGATCGAGCGCCCGCTGAGATCGCACCGTGGCCTGAGTCGCTGCGTCCACAGTCGCGCATCCGGATCGGGCCCCCGTCCCGGCAACATCACCGGACGGGCGTACTGGGGAACCACGCATCCCGGTTGCAAGCTCACGAGCACCGTCGCCGTTCGAGGTTGGGCTCGTGGAGCGCGCCAGTGGCCGATCGTCATGCTGCTCGCGCCAAGACCGTCCGGCACCTCGCGCATGGCCAGCCGGCCGCGCCGTGTTTCGTGCCGCGCCTTGCTTAGGGTCGACCCATGGCCAACGACGACGACTCGACGAACCCGTCAGACCCCATCACTTCCTCCCACTCCGACGAGGCGCCAGATGAGACGCCCAATGCTTCCTGGTGGGACGCACTGAGCCAGAGCGAGGATGTCGCCGACTTCGGGGCCGCGGAGTTGCTGCACTCTCGGCTCGCAGACCTGGCGCAACGCGCCCACGAGAGCGAGGGCAGCTCCTCGGCACGAGCCCGCACTCTGACGGCGATGGCGCGTGCCACCTCGGCGATGCTCAACCCGGACTCTTGGGACGAGCCGTTCTCACCGGCCAGGGAGTCGGGCGGATCGCGCACGGTTGTCCCCAGTGACCTCGACGCAGTCGAACTGACGCTCCTCGCACAGGCACTCCCTGCTATCGAGCCGGTGGTGCTGCGCGCCAGGATCGCTGACGTCGTGTGGACCTACCGGTTCCCTCGCGATCCAGCGGTGGC
Organism: Nocardioides plantarum; assembly: GCF_006346395.1. Classification (NCBI taxonomy): domain Bacteria; kingdom Bacillati; phylum Actinomycetota; class Actinomycetes; order Propionibacteriales; family Nocardioidaceae; genus Nocardioides; species Nocardioides plantarum. The sequence continues at coordinate 103,153 of NZ_VDMS01000006.1, read as the reverse complement.
GCTCATGGCCACCGATGCGTACCTTGCCGTGCCGCTGACCTGGGATGCATGGGTGCGCTCTGGACGCGACAGCTACCGCCGGGTCGTGGAGTTGGCACGACGGCAAGGCAAGCCAGGCGCGGCTGTGCTGGAGAGGCTGACGTCGACGTTGGTGGCCTTCCTCGCCGGCGACCGGGGCACCAGCTACCTCCAGGCACAGGTGTCCGAGGTCCTTCGGGGTGCCGGCAAGACCACCACCGAAGAGGCGCTTGCCCTCGGGGAGCGGTTGGAGGAGCTTGCGACACACACAACACCAGGAAGCCGGGCAGAGCGTGCGCTCCTACGGGAAGCGTCAGCATGGTGGAACCGCGGCCAGCGTGATGAGGGCGCCTGCCGGTGCCAGGCCCTGGTTGCCGACTCGTACGCGACGGAAGCGGAGATGCGGATGACGAGCGACCGCCCCGCGCTAGGTGCAAGCGGGCCGCTGGAGAAGTCACTCGAGGCGCTGCGGCTGCTGCCGCGCAAGTACCGCACCGCGCATGGGCTTGAGGAGGTCATCAATCAGCGACAGCAACGGCTGCGGGAGCTGCGCGAAATCTCGCTCGAGGAGATGGCCCCGATCGAGCAGGAACCGATCGAGATCTACGAGTTCGTGAAGAAGGCGCAGGACCGAGTGTCGGGCTGGGAGCGTCCCGCGGCCCTGCTCGCCTTCTCCAGGATTGCGCCACTGTTCGACCTCGATGAGCAGACGGAGTCTGCACGAGAACACCTTGCGGGCAGCGTCATCCGGCTGTTGACCAGGTCCACGATGAGCGGGGACGGACGCAAGGTCAGCGTTGGGACGGGTGACGCCGCATCTGAGCCATCTGAACAGGAGATCATCGACGAGCTAGTGAGCCGCAACCATCATCGGATTGGACTGGTCGTCCAAGCCCTCATTGCGCCGGCGCTCGAGGTCATCAGCACCGAGCACCGATTCGATTTGGCGTTCGTGGAAACGGTGTGCCGGGAATCCCCGACGGTTCCCATTCGCCATGCCGGCCTGTGGGCACGAGGCATCTGGCACGGACTCAACGGCGACATGCCCTCGGCGCTGTCGCTCCTGGTTCCGCAGATCGAGCAGATGGTGCGACTGCGGCTCAAGGCTCAAGGTCTACACACGCTTTACATCGGCGACAACGGAGTGGAGACCGAGAAGGCGCTCGGCTCGCTTCTCGACATGCCTGAGTCGAAGGTGTTCTTGGGCGAAGACCTCGCCTTCGAGCTGCAGTCGGTGCTCCTCGAACAGGTCGGGCCCAACTTGCGCAACGAGATCGCCCACGGACTCGTGACCGATGCAGTCTTGTGGGGAGCCGCCAGCGTCTACATCTGGTGGTTGTGCCTCCACATGGTGCTCGCGCCGTACGAGCTCGAGGACATAGGCGAGGAGCCTGACGGGGGATCGTCACGCGGAGCGTGAACCAGACGGGCTGTGGCTCTGAATCGAACGTGCGCGCCAGACAGCACGGCGCTCACCAGCGATGTCGGAGTGCCCGTTCCCGTACGAGCAGAAGAGCAGCGATTCCAACCGCCTGAATCAGCCGATGCCATGGTGTCGGAGGTTGGTGCAACACTCCGTGTCCTGACTAGTTGAAGAGAGCAGCGATGGCGTACCTCGAGCGGATTCTTAGAGCCCTTAGCGCGGGCGACCTCGATCCGAAGCGGTTCGAGGAGACGGCTTGCGCGCTTCTTGGTGAGCTATATCCGGGATTGTCCCCGATCGAGGGTGGGACGGACTTCGGTCGAGACGCCGACGTGTACGAGGTCAACGCCGGCTTCGCCGTGCACGCTGGAGATGAGCCAGTGCCGGTGGGCACGGTCTCGGTCCGGCTGCTGGCTACCGTCGGCGATCCGATTGCGAACCTCACGAGATCGATCGCACGGTTGAAGGAGGAGTCCCTTGCTACGCGGCAATTAGTCATCGCCTGCACTTTGCCGGTTTCCGCGACCAAACGCCGTGCCCTCGAGGTGACGTGCATGAACAATGGTCTGGAGCTACCGGCGATCTATGGGCGCGACAAGCTCGCCGCGCTGCTACTCAAGGCGCCGACGTGGACTGAGTACTTCCTAGGGATCCGTGGTCGGGTCGGGGCACTCGAGGAGCGTCGGTTTGTTCGAGGCGATCACGTGTCCCTACCGCTGTTCGGTCGGGCGTTACAGCTCGAATCGCTTACGGGTGCTTTGGCTGGGGGTGGGGACGTGCTGCTGACCGGCATCGCGGGTATCGGGAAGTCGCGTCTGCTAGATGAGCTGGGCGAGGTTCATTTCTTGAATCCGATGGCGATTGACTCCCTCGTCGCGGACTTGTTCGTTGTTGATCCGGTGATCGTTGTCGTTGATGACGCCCACCTGCACCTGGATGCGCTGGAGCAGCTGTGCCGGGTCCGCGTGGTGGAGGGCATGACGTTTGCCGTTCTCGCTGTCACATGGCCGGCGCAGGCGGCAGCGGTGCGTCAGATTCTTCAGTCCCCCGCACTTGTCGAGGTGCGGGAGTTGCCGCGCGATGCCATGGATGAGCTGACTCGGGGTGTCGGTGTATCCGGGGTGAATGCCCGCCACTTCGTGCTTCACCACGCCGAAGGCCGGCCTGGATGGGCGGTGTCGATCGCCCAGACGTTGATTGCCGCTGACGGCGAGGCGGTCTTGACGGGGGACGTGCTGCTGCAGCAAGTCGATCGGTACTTCCGAGACCGCGCCGAGTCCCATCAGTTGATGGACGCGGTGGCCCACATCGCCGCCCTTCGATTCGTGGGAACCGACGACCTGCCAGACATTGCGACGGTCGTCGGTCTACCGGTGGCGGTGATGTCGGCAGCGCTGCGGCAGGTGGCGACTGACGGCCTGCTCGTGCATGAGGGCGAGCGCTGGTCGCTGCAACCGAGCCTGGGCGCGGCACTTGTTGCGCGCTGGTTTCTCTCGAGTGCGCGGACTCGCTCGTGGCGGAGCCTCACCGAGACGTTCCCTGAGAAAGAGCATGACCTCACCTCGTCGATGCTCGAGGCTGCTGCGTCCACCGGAGACGTCGCGGCCGTGATGCATTCACGGGAGTGGGCGGCGTCCCTCGGTGAGCCGACTACCTGGACGTTAGAGACGCTCGGGCTTGTACGAACCTACAGCGAGGTCGACCGCGAGGCGTCTGAGTTCGCCGCGTGCCGCGCCGCCCTGATCCTCGACATGCCGCGCTCGCCGAGGACTACCCCGTGGGGCCGCGCATACGACCCGATCGCGGACGCAGCCCGCGCTCAGTTGTTGTTCTCCGCGCGCCGCTGGTTCACCGGCGCCGCGGTCCGCAAACTTCTTGATCTCGCTGTGCCCGACGACCGCGAACGAGCACAGACACCGGACCATCCGATGCGGGTACTTGCCGAGGTTGCTCAGCACCTCGGTCCCGATGCCGAGCGAAACTTCGAGGTGAGACGACTCCTGCTCGACGAGGCCACAACCTGGCTCACCGACGGCCTTCTTGTGGGAGCCAGGGTCGCAGTGTGGAGCGAAGCGATCAAGGCTTGTTGCTGGCCGCGCATCTCGGGGTCATGGAAGGACCCCTCGTCCCTCACCACGTTCACCTGGTCGACGGGAACCGAGGGGCACCTGGCACTCGAATGGATCCTCGATAACTTATGGCACCAGGCGTCGGCGCAGCTTGCGCACCTCGCCCTGCCCGTAGAAGCCGTCGGGCATCTGCTGGACCTATGGGATGAGTGGCTTCACGTCGCTGCCGGGGTCGCGCAGGGCAACTACGAACTCAACGACGATCAACGCAACGCCGGCACCCAGGGCACGTGGCGAATCCTCGCCCCGCTGCGCATCCATGTCGATCATCATGCGGGCCTGGCGTACCGCGTCACCCAGCAGCTCGACCACTGTCATCGTTGGGGGATCGATATCCCCGACGGGGTTCAGTACCCGCCTATGGATCACGACCTCGCGCAACTGGTCGGCCGGCGCGACTTCTCCGAGGGCGACGTCGGCCTTTGGATGGAACGCCGCGACGAGGAGGTGCGCGATCTCGCCGAACGGCTATCTGTGATGAGCCCGTCGGACGCGATCGCGCGGATAACCGAGCTCGCCGAGGCAGCCGCCGTTGCCGGACGCGGTGAGGTAGGTGCGCTCGCATACCAATTGGCCGAGGCGGTCAATGCTCCCGCAGAGTGGTTGCGCGTTGCGCTCGAAAGAGATGCCCCCGACCTTATCGGGCCGCTGGTGGCTCGATGTCGAACCGCCGGAGACTCCAGTTGCGACGAACTCATCGGGCGTCACCTGAAGGCCAGTCCGTCAGCGCGGCGCCAGATCATCGCGGCAGTCCTACGATCCGGGCCGTGCGACGCCCTAGCGAAGACCGTGCTTGACTCGCTTGTCAGCGCCGACGCCGCCACCATCGAGTTCGCGCTCCCACGTCAGGCCACCGAGACGGTACTCGCGATGCTGACCCATTCGATGCCCGAGATCGCCGGACTCACCGCGCTCCAGTTCGACGTCGGAACAACGCACTCGATCAACATCCCCGACCACGCTCGCGACGCGTGGAGAACCGCCTTCCTCAACTCCGCGTCGTTGAGCGCACGCACCGCCGGCATCTCGAGCTACCGCATCTCATCGGCCCTCAAGGCGCTCGCGACGGACGACCCCGACCTGTGCGAAGCCTGGTTCCACCAGGCACTCGCCCACGACCGAAGGCCTCATGACCTCGAGCAGAGCGCCGAAGTGCTGTCTCGTCTCCACCGCGACGCCAGGAAGCGCCTTGCAACCAACCACCACGCCGCCTACTCCCTGACCGGCGACGTACTACTCCTCAACATGATCGGCCACGACCCAGACCTCGCTGCTGAGATGCTCGACGAAGGCCTGCTCAACATCGACACGATCCTGGCCGCCCTCACGGGAAACCTGAATCACTACGCCCATAATTTGTTACCGGTGACGCTCGCCTTTGGCGCACAGGTCGAAGACGTCGTATCTGCCCTGACATCCTCCCGGTCCTGGGAGGGCAACGAATCCGACGACCTCGCTCGGATGATCAAGTGGTTCAACGACGCTGCGACCCGGATACCGGCCATGAAGCCTGTCTCGGCCGAAGCGAACAAGCAGTTAGAACGGCAACGCGCCAAGGCGCTTGAGGAAGAACGACAGCAGGCCATCCGAGGGACCTTCTAGATCGGCGAATTCGAGCCATGAACCGCCCTGGGTTTCTTGGAGGCTCTGGTGTGTCCTGGGTTCCACGGCGTCTGGGTTTGTGGATTCTGGTGCCTGACACCAGGAGGAACAGATGGGACGACAGGGCTACTCAGCCGAGTTCAGGAGCAAGGTCCTCGATCTACTTGCAGCCGGGCGAAGCGTCGCGAGCGTTGCGCACGACCTCGACATCAGCGATCAGACGATCTACAACTGGCGACGCCAAGACCGCATCGACCGTGGCCTCGCGACGGGTCTGAGCACCGCAGAGGCTAGCGAGCTCGCGGCGGCGAAGAAGCGGATCCGTGAGCTCGAGATCGAGTTGGCTGTCAGCCGACGCTCCGTCGAGCTCCTTAAGGGAGAGACCAGCCCACAAGGCGGTACGCGGCCGTCGAAGTGATGGCCGCGGAGAACCTCCCCGTTCAGGTCGCCTGCCGTGTTCTCGGGGTCTCGGAGTCCGGGTACTACGAGCATCGCAAGCGGACCCCATCCGAGCGGTCGATCCGGCACGCGATGCTGAGGGACTTGATCACCCAGATTCACACGGAGGCTCACGGCATCTACGGCAGCCGGCGTATCCACGCCGAACTCACCTTGGGGCGCGGAGTCCTGGTCGGCCATAGCCAGGTCGAGCTGCTGATGCGCCGCGCTGGCCTGCAGGGCGTCACCGGCAGACGGCGTTGGAAGCGGATCAAGCCCGATGACATCGCGACTGATCGAGTCGAGCGGAACTTCAACCGCGCCGGCGAGAACCAGCTGTGGGTGACCGACATCACCGAGCACCCGACCCGAGAGGGCAAGGTCTACTGCTGCGTCATCCTCGACACCTACTCGCGCCGGGTCGTGGGCTGGTCGATCGACTCACCTCCGACCGGCGCGTTGGTGACCAACGCGCTCGGCATGGCCATCGACAGCCGGCTCGACAAACATCGCGAGCCGGGCACGATCATTCACTCCGACCAGGGCGTCCAGTTCGGATCATGGGCCTTCACCAAGCGCGCCAAGGACTCCGGTCTGCTCGCCTCGATGGGCAGCATCGGCGACTGCTACGACAACTCGATGATCGAGTCGTTCTGGTCGCGCATGCAGGTCGAACTCCTCGACCGAAAGAAGTGGAACACCCGACTCGAGCTGGCCAACGCGATCTTCGAGTACCTCGAGATCTGGCACAACCGCAAACGCCGTCACAGTCAACTCGGATGGCTCTCGCCCATAGAGTTCGAACGAAACCGCATCATCACCGTGGCATGAGATCCAAGCAATCTCGACTACGTGGAACCTGGGGCAGACCAGTTCTGCCGTCAACACCTGTCCGGTTCGCCAACGAGGCAATCTGGATCGGGTGGTTCACTCGGCACTCCCGCCGGGACCTGGTTGACGATGACCGTTCGGCTCCTCAGCGAAGTCAGTCGGGCCGTGGCCCCGGTCCAGGGGCGAACCGCTGCCGCCGGTACACCCAGCAACGCAGATGTCAGGCGAAGCTCCAGCGCCCAGGACAGATCCGACGGCGCGAGCCGACAGGATTGCTGCCGCCCTTGTTCCCTTCGATCCATGCCCGTCGTGAACTCGACTTGACTGAGGTCGGTGTTGACAGCTACCTCTCTGCGGTAGGCAATTAGGCCACATGAGTGCGCATGACTCGACGTCGCTGTAGGGTTTGGTGCGGGGCTGGGTCACTGGCTCGCAGGGAACACATTGCGAGCAGGACTGATAAACAGGCGAGCTTGCTCGCCTTCGCCGGATCCTCGGCGCAGGCTCACGCGGATGATTGCGGGGGTGTCGACTTGATGAATTCCAGCTCCGGGTCAGGAGGAGACTAGTGGCCCAGCCTCCCGCTGCTCCCAGGAGCCTGGACGAGTTGTTCGCGGCGCTGGAGAAGGACCGCTCGTTCACGAGTTACAAGTCCCGCCTGAAGGCGTGCGAGCGCATTCAGGCTCGTGGCCATGCCTGGAACGCGGCCCTGATTTCGCTCGCCACCGCCACCACCGTGGCGGCGGTCGGATTGCTGGTTGACGACACCATGTACGGCACTTCAGGCGAAGCATTCTTAGCAGCCTGTTCAATACTTGCGCTCGCGGTCTCGTTGGTCGTCTCTTCGCGGGACTACCCGTCCCGCGCTGTGCGCATGGAAGCCAACTACAAGCAGATCCAAGCCCTCTCCTTGCGTGTAGAGGCTGCCCGCAGCACGAGCGGCAATCCGACCTTCGAGAAGTACAATCAACTCGACGCTGAGTATGTCGACATGCTCACCCACTCGGAGAATCATTCCACGGCTGACTATCACGCCAGCCAGAACCAGAAATCTGCGGCGAGGGTCACCAGTTGGGCGCTGACCTTCTTGCCCTACTTGACACTGGTTTTGCCCGGCTGGTTGCTCTGGCAGTTCGGCGACTGGGTCATCAGCGGTGCCCGGTAGCGCGAGCAGCACGCCGTCGCGGACATTCCGGCGTATCACTTCCCTGCGCCACCTGAGCATGATTTTCCACGAGTATGTCGCCAAAGGCTCGGTTCGCGGTCGCGACGGTACGTCCATCAGCAATGTCGCGGACAACCTCCACGACGTCACTCGCGAGGTCTCTTCCCGCTGCCGGAGCGGCACCTACCGGTTCACGACCTACCGCCAGCGTCTCCTACTCAAGGGCGCAGGTAAGGCACCGCGCGAGCTCTCGATTCCCAGCGTTCGCGATCGCATTACACTGCGTGCCTACGCCGAGCTGCTCACCGCCACCTTTCCCGAGTCTGCAGGCAAGCTCCCTCAGACCGCCGTCGCCCAAGTCGCGGCCGAGGTCGCTACCGGAAAGTTGAATGCGTACGTCCGCATAGACGTGAAAAACTTCTATCCCACAGTTAACCACGACATCCTGCTTGCCGAACTCGGCACCAAAATCAAGAAGAAGGAGGTCTTGCGGGTCGTTCGTCGCGCCGTCGCGACACCTACCGCACCGGATCGCTCCCCACGCCCTCGCGCCCTCCTTACCTCGGGTGTGCCCCAAGGGTTGTCTATCTCCAACCCTTTGGCGGAGATCTATATGCGCCCCGTCGACAAGACGATGGGCGCAATCCCGGGCATCTCTTACCACCGGTTCGTCGACGACATCCTCATCCTGTGCGACCACGTGGACGCCCAGGTGGTCGACGAGGTTTGTCGAAAAGCCCTCAAAGCCGTACACCTTGACGCGCACCCTAAAGAGTCGTCCGGTAAATCCGAGGTTGGCAACGTCGCCGACGGGTTCGGCTACCTCGGCTACGTGTTCAGCTCCACAATTGTCAGCGTCCGACACGCAAGCGTTGTGCGCCTCGAGTCGCATTTGGCCAGCATTCACGCCACATGGCGGCAGGACCTCGCTCGGAACGTGCAACCCGAAATCGCCTTTCAACGGTTTTTGTGGAACCGCAATCTCGCAATCACCGGCTGCATTTTTCAAGGAACTGCCACCGGTTGGATCCAGTACTACCGCCAACTCGACGATTACTCGCTGCTAAAAAGGCTCGACGTGACCGTAAATCGGCTCGCCATGCGCTACGGTGTTCCCGAGCACCCGCGACCCAAGACCTTTATGCGCGCCTACTGGATTATTAGACACCCCCGGTCTCGAAGTACTCGCTACATCCCAAACTTCGACCGGTACGAACTGGCCCAGATGGCGGAGGAACTTAAGAACACCGGCACCAACCTCGTTGGCATGTCGGACCAGCAGGTTGAAGACGCGTTCTACCGGATGGTGAGCAGGGCCGTTCGCGACCTCGAACGCGACATTGGAGACGTGTCCTAGCCTCAATATTCCACCTGATTGGGTTGATGGACCTGAGGGTCTTAGTCGACGCAGTGGATGGTGGGTACTGCGAGCCAGCCGGTGTCGAAGTGGTCGTTCCAGGGCCATGCGTTCGGTAGGCGGCATTGCCGGTGCGAAGCGGCGGGCTACGATCCGCATGCCGGCGGCGAGCGCTCGGGCCAGTAGCGCGGGGTGAGCGGGTCGGCTTGATCGGGGTCGGGACCCTAGAGGTCACTGGCGCGCGTACTGACTTCACGCCGAGAAACCCAGATTTTGCTCATTTCGGCGCACGTCGCCTATGCGAAGCAACAACCAGCCCGCGCTCCCTGCGCCATGTCGCAATGACGAAGGCCCTTGATATTTGCCATGCGTCAGCGTTACAAGCGTTGTAGCTGATCTGCCGGTACGTTTTCACTCGCCTAAATGCGTCGTGACCAGGGCAATCGCGCCGGAAGAACGGTCATGCTTGAGCGCAAGCAGCCGGCGAGTGATTTCGCCGGATGGTTGTTCGAACTCAGCAGAAGCGGCGAACAAAGGTGTTCCGTCCGCCGCAAAGTGGAAGTCAAAATGTAGTTGTGCGGCAACTTTGACTTGATCACCGTGTCTGGGCAGATCGACGCGTCCGCATATGCCGGCGCGCGGGCTCTTGCCGCAGGTCTGCTGATGGCTCTGAAACACTCGGAGGCATGGCTTCGACCGACCATTTCTGGGCGGCACGCTCGTCGATCTGGCCTCGACCTAACGACGTGGTGTCGTTCGACCTGGCTAAGCGCCACTGCCACGGTCATATGCGGAATTCACTGAGGCCTGGGTCGTGGGCTGGCAACTACCAGGCTGACGTCGTGCTGTGGAGTGAGCCGTCGGATTCAAAGTTCGCTGCTCCTCGGTCTCGGTGGCCCTAGTGTCCTAGCGACCGGTCTTGCCGCGTCCCGTGCGCTATCGGAGGCGCGTCTTCCACCCCCTCCAGGACACGCGATACGCCCGGTCCCGTTCGGGGTTCGGCTGCGCGGCCTACGTATCAGCGTGAGGACCACCCGGACGGATCGTCGAGGCAGGTGTCCTCGCTCAGGCCGACAACCTCATCGAAGTCCGGCGTGGCGACGGCCTTCCACTCTCGCCTGGCGAAGTTGATGAGCATCACCAACCCGCTCACGTCGTCGCCGGTCATCCCGAGCGACGCCATCCCAGGGTTGTCGGGCTTGTTGAGCCACTCCAGCGTGAACTGATCCAGCTCCCCGCGGGACAATCGTGGCCAACCGCGTCTGCTGAGCGAGCCCTTGACCTCGACGACGAACACCGAGGACATGTCGGGTGCGAGGACAGCCAGATCGATCCCGTGCCCGCCGGATGCGGTCTGCGTGAACTGCTCGAGCACGTGCCATCCCGCCTCGACCAGCAGTGTGGCGGCCACGGACTCAGCGATGTGTCCGGTCACCGCGTTCATGCCGCCGTGGCGCTCATGGGCCTCCAGGCCCGCGATGCCGACGTCGAGTGCTCGAGCGAAGGCGATCTCGGCGGCCCGTGGCTCCTTCACCAGGTGTGAGCGGACCAGGTCCACGTCAAGCGGCCTGGTGGCGGCGCGCCGCGTCGCAAGGCGCACCTTGGACTCGAAAGTGTCGGCCATGCCGTGAGGGTCGCACGGAGAGTGGCTCGGAACCGTGAGAGCTGCAGCCGCGGTCGGCGATGCGCTCAAGCATGGTCCGGTACGTCACGCTGGACTGCCGCCGCGAAGAACTTCGGTCCGAGCTGCTCAGCAGAACGCAACCACGTTCGCTGGCAAAGGCAGGTCCAGCCCTCGGCGGTCGCCGTGCAGCAAACTGGACCCTCTCCGTGGAACAACTCCGAGGGATGTCCTGCAAGCGGCGCTGACTATCGTTGAGCGCGATGCTCACTCGACGCGACGCTGCACAACGCTTGGACATTCCGTTGGAGATGGCCGCCCGGCACGGCGTGCCCGCGACGCTGACCGAAGCCCAGCTGAGCGAGCTCGAGGACAACCCGCCGCCGTGGCTGGTCCAGTCCCGTGCCAACCGGACCGGCAAGAAGCCGGTGTGGGTCGATCTGGTGTGCGATGTGTGCGGGTTTGCCGAGAAGGCCAGGCCGAAGAAGTGGTGGCCGACCTTCACGTACGTCAGCTGCGACTCCCATCAGCCTTCCGACCTACCGCCCCCGCACCAGGGCGAGCATCGTCAGGAGATCCCGGGCGTCGGCAGCCGGTTCGTCGGCTGGGTCGACGCCGAGCTGGACTGAGCCGTCGTCATCTGCGGCGCGGGTTGGCGACTTTCGCTCCGCCTCGACCGACATGCCGCGGTGGGACACCCGGCCACGATTACCTGACTGGACGCAGCGCACTGTCCACGACGACGGCGCCCTTGCCGAACTGGCGGTCGACCGACGCCTGGAGCGAACCCTCGTCGTAGATCACTCCCACCTCGACACGGTCGTCTCCCACGCTGGAGTAGGTCATCCCGGGTAGGTCGTTCACCGCGTCCTGGATCCGCCCGAGCTCACGGTCGGTGAAGCGGGCCTCGCTGACGCAGAGCGCGCCGCCCCATACCTCGCGGATCGCAGCCTCCGCTTGGGCCACGTCGTCCGTGACGCGCACGTTGAGCACGAGCAGCAGCGGATCGTTCATCAGCTCCTCATCCTCCGGGCCCATGCTGGGGTTGTCGCTTGCGGGGTTGATGGACTGATCGATCCACAGCTCGCCGTAGGTCGGCAACGCCTCGGCCACGCGGACCGCCTGCTGCTGCGTCCGCTCCGTGGTGGTGGCTGGGTCGATCGGTCTCCAACCCCCCTCCGGTTCCGGGCACGGGCTGGCGAAGTCGCGGCTCGTCGACGTGGACGTGCCCGGGTCGTCCCAGTCGGTCGCTGCGACGACCTCTGTCGGCGTCATGTCAGTGCCGTCGAACGTGCCCGTGACGACGAACTCGCCCCATCGCGTGCCCGACACGTTCTCGAAGTCACCGGTGTGCTCGCTCCAGCTCCACCCGGGAAGCCGAGGCCCGCCGCACTGTGGGGGTAAGGACTCATCGACGCCGCTGAGGCACAGCTCGGCACCGTCTCCGTCGTCCAGCACGGTCACTGGGTACGTCGTCGTCAGCAGGTCAACAGCTGCAGCCGTCGTCGGCGAGGTGACCTGCGCCGGCGGCACGGGCTCCGAGGACGACGACGAGCTGGTCTCGGTGCCGCAGCCGCCCATCACGACCAGCGCCACCATCACTCCAGCAACCTCGAGTGTCTTCACGCTCCTGTGACGATCTGTCGCGGACGTCGGTTCCGGGTTGGGCGGGCCACGCAGAAGACTCTCGACGAACCCCCACCGCAGGTCAACAACCAGGCAGGACGGAACAGCTCGCCCACGGTAGGAGCCCAGATCCAGCCCGGCCGCCCCGCCCGATAGGCCCGCGCGACGTGCCGCAGCGCGTTGGAGCCCGCCTGGGGAACGGCGACCTCCTCACACCCGCGTGTCTCCGCCATCAGTCGGCGACTTGAGATCAGTGCTCGGACGATGCCTCGTCTGATGTCTTGGGTCCTGTGTAGCCGATCGCGGTGAGGTGCTGCTCGAGCACCTCGTACAGCGCATCGCCTTCACGTGTAATCAGGTGACGCGGCGAGCCGTCGGGCCGTCGCACCCGGTAATGGATCTTGCCTGTCTCGCCACGATGGCGCCATGCGACTTCGAGGAGGGGCTGTGGCAGCTTGGGCATGAGACGGATGATGCCACTCGAGAACGTCCGCGGGCTCAGCTCGCGGAATCGCCCGAGCCCGATACATGGGGATGCGTGTTCCCAGCGACATTTGCCCGCCTCTAGGGCACCCGACCAGCCCGGACACGCGCCCCGACCTGGTGCTGATAGCCCGGGTGGCGAGATCACATCTGGCGTCGTCCGGCGACACGGCCACGCCAGCGGGACGGGCCACTCCAGGCGGCCCACGCGGTGGCGAGCGCAGCCAGACCCAGGAAGCCGAGCACGACGGCAAGGATCATCGAGCCGCCTGCTGCCGGTGTTTCGACGGCGGCCCAGGCGGCGAGCGGCAGGCTGAGGACACCACCCCAGGCGAGCCACGTGAGACCGTAGTTGCGGTGCTCCCCGGTCAGGCCCTCGTGGACGTGAGCGGGGAGGTTGCGGGTGCCGAGGTAGCGACGTTGCGTGAGATACCCACCGACCGCGGCGATGAAGGTCCACAGGGCAATTGCCGCGACGACCGGCTGCAGGTAGGGCAGGACACGGACCACCTGCACGGACAGCAGGACCTTGAAGATCATGACGCCGCCCACCGCCACCACCGGCAGCCCCAAGCGGCCCAGCGAGCGACGGATCTCGTGGTTGGTCGGGTCTGCCCGCGCCGCGGCTAGCAACGCCTGGCCCGCCTCCTGACGGCGACCGGATTGCCGCAGCACCTCCGCCAGAGCCCTGGTGATGTCGGCGTCCTGCGGAGAGATCCTGAGCGCCTCGCGGAAGTGGCGCTCCGCGACGGCCCAGTCCTTGCTCCTGGTCGCCACGATCCCGGCGGTCTCGTGCGCGAGCGCGCTGTCGGGCCACTGTCGGAGCATGGTCGTCACGATCGCGCGGGCGTCCTTCTTCTTGCCGCGGTCGACCTGGCACAGGGCGAGGACGTGGAGGGTCTCGACGTGGTGCGGCGCGAGGCGCACCGCCTCCTCCGCCGCCGAGAGAGCCCGCTTGTGCCTACCTGCTTGCGCGTGGGCGACGGCCATCAGGCGGTGGGGCCACTCGTGGAGTGGGTCGAGCGCGATCGCCTCCCGGGCTGCCTTCACCGCAGCCCCACTCGCACCCTTCCCCAACAGCGCCTGGGCTCGCAGGCAGCTCGCCTCCGGTCGGGTCGACGCGTCGGCCGTCGCCGGGCCGAGGGCGGCCAGCGCCTCGTCGTAGCGGCGCAGCTCGATCAGGTGCCGCGCCTTCGCGAGCGCGGGTACGCCGTCCGTCATGCCAGTCGCCGCTGCTTGAGGTAGGCGAGCAAGTCGTCGTACTGGCCGCCGTCGTTGGCGAAGAGGACCACGTTGCGCGCGTCCTCGAGCCACCCTCTCGTCGAGGGACGCACGTCCTTGAGAGCGAGCTTGAAGTCCTTCATCGTGATCATCCGGACCACCCCGCTGCGCACCGAGTCGTCCATGGCGAGCTCGGCGGCGCTGTCGCAGAGGTGCGCGAGGTCGGCCCCCGAGAAGTCCTGGGTCGCCGACACCAGCTTCGCGATGTCGATCGAGTCGAGGGGCCGATCCCTCAGGTGGTAGGCGAGGACCGCAGCGCGTGCCTCGGCGTCGGGCGGTGAGACCAGGAGCATCCGGTCGAGCCGACCGGGTCGCAGCAACGCGGCGTCGACGTCCCACGGGTGGTTGGTCGCCGCCAGGACGAACACGCCGTCGTTGTTGCTGCGCACGGAGTCCATCTCGGACAGCAGCTGGTTGACGGTGCCGCGCATCGCCGGGTTGGACCGCAGGTGCGATCGCTTCTGCCCGATGGCGTCGATCTCGTCGAGGAAGAGCACGCACGGTGCGTTGGCCCGGGCGGTCTCGAAGATCTCACGCAGGTTGCGCTCGCTCGCGCCGATCCACATGTCGAGGACGTCGGCGAGAGACACGGAGTAGAACTTCGCCCCCAGCTCGCCCGCGACCGCACGAGCCAGGAAGGTCTTGCCGCAGCCCGGCGGCCCGTAGAGCATCAGCCCGCCGTGGAGGCTGCGGCCGTAGAGCCTGCGCAGCTCGGGGTTGTTCATCGGCGTGAGGAACGCGAGATCGAGGCGACGCTTGACCTCGGCCATCCCGCCCACGTCATCGAGGCGGACATCGGACTCGATGACGTCGGGGTCGCCTGCCGGGTCCGCGTCGGGCTCGCCCGCGCCACCGACGAACAGCGGTGGGGCGAGGTCGGCGACCTCCTCCTCGCGTACCGACCAGTCGAAGGTCTTCTCGGCTTCGGCCCCCCGCAGTACGTCGGTGGCACGGCCCAGCAGCGCGAGCGCCTCGACGTTGGTCACGTCGCGAGCGAGCACCTCCGAGCACTGCTGTGCCGTCTCGGCCGGGCGGTCGTGCTCCAGCAGCAGGGCGGCCAGGTGGAGCCGCAGCGGTACGTCGTCGGGGCTGCGCTCGAGCGCCGACCGCAGGCTGTGCACGACCGCAGGAAGGGCCTCATCTGTCACGGGTTCCTCATCTCGTCTGCGTTCGGCACCACGAGTATCGGTCATCGTGGCGACCGTCATGGGCAAACAGCGCCCGCCACCGGATCCGGTGACGGGCGCTGGTGGTCAGCGAGACGTCGGCCGGCTCCTAGGCGCCTGCCACCGCGTCCCTGACGATCCACGGACTGAGCCGCGGCGCGTCGCGGTCCACCCGGCCGGTGCGCAGGACGTCGTCCTCGACCTCCCGCATCACCGGGTTGCCGCCGTAGTAGAAGTCGGTCTGCACCCCGATGCGCACCCGGTAGGCGTTGGCGATGCAGTGCCGCGGGATCGTCGCGAGGTAACCCGCCGAGGTCGGGTGGATCGTCAGGTCGTCGCACTCGACCTCGCGGCCGTGGGGCGTCAGCAACATGGCAGTGTCCTCCCGGCTCGACTCGTAGGGCTCGTAGACGGCCGTGAACTTGCCGCCGCGGGACGTGACCACGGTGATCTTCAGGATGGGGATGGCGGCGTCCTCGCGGACGCTGACGGCCACTCTCAGCACGTCGGCTCGGTGCTGCGCCGTGACCTTCGTGAGGTCGCCGTGCCGTTCCTTGGAGTCGCGCATGGGGCCGCGGACGTCGCCCCCGCGGCCCCGGTCGGTGACCTGGGTGTCGCCGGATGCATCGGTATGGGTCCACGTGGCGGCTTGCGCCGCGGGTGCAGCCAGCAGGACGAGGGCGGTCAGGGGCGCGGCCAGTCGAGCCAGCGTGCCGAGCGGGCTCGTCGTCGAGACGGTGGTGAGGAGGGTGCGGGGGCGGAGGGCACGGGTGCCGGACATTCGGGTTCCTAGGTTGGGAGTGGGGCGATGCCGCGGAGGCCCGCGGTTGAGCGGAATCATGAGGCCACCCGTGCCCTTCTGGAAGCGAAAAATCGTGCGAGTTTCGGGCAACTTTCGCGGCTCCCAGCACGTCTGACTCGGTCGTCCTTCTCGACCCGCGATCGCGTCGATGCGCCCGGACCTGCCGAGGGTCGGGCACGATGCAAGCCATGACTGAGATGACGCCGGAGGACTACAAGTCGGTGACAGCCGCCGGTCAACTGCTTCAAGAGCAAGGCTGGCGAAAGGTCTTCACGGTGAACGAGATGATGGAAGCGTGGGAATCGCTCGTTGCCGAGGTCGAGACGGGCTACGACCAACTCGTTGACGAGTACACGAACGACCTCGCTTGTCGTGACTGGCTTGCGCTTGCATGGCCGCACCTCACGGAACGTGTGCAGGCGGCTCGCCGTGGAGCACTCGCATCCCTCGACGCTCGCTTCACTGCTGCGACCACGGAAGACACCGACCAGCGACTCAGTCGCTTCCATCGCGTCGACGCCGGGGACGGTTGGTGGTGGCGTCGCTTGCCAGCACAGCGGCTCGGCGCGTTCGCCAACGACATGAACGACTAGAACCGCCCGACCACGCCGCGCTGCGGGCGCTCGAGCTGCTGACGTCGCGGTAGGCGCAAATACGACCGTTTATGACCCTCCAGCCGGGATCAGCACCGCGCAGTGAGTACCCGCCCAGCGTTACTAGATGAGGCCAGCGGTCATCACCCACGCTGACCTGAGGCCCCGTCTACTTGGGCAGGGCACGTCGCGCAGCTTCACCTCGCCACGGCCCACAACCCATCTCCTGCGCCGGGACGCGTGCTTTCGTTCCCGAGCAGCTACCTGGCCCAGCGGGTGGTGTAGCCGTTCTGGAGGCCCGCCGCGCGGACCAGGGCTCGTACCGCGTCGTCGCGGAGATTCACTCTCACCTTGAGCAGCTGGCGCCCGTGGAGGTCGACGGCCTGCCAACCGAGGATGTGATCGTTCTCGATCCGGCCAAGATCGCGATGCCACCCATTCCCGTACGCGGTCGCGCACCCAAGCCCGTCAACCTCGACTCCGTAGCCATCCATGGCACTCCCTCTCCCGCAAGATCCCCCGCTGCGTTCTCTGCAGTTCAGCGTGCACCGCCACGCAAGAGTGTGTAAGGTCTACTCATTGCTCCCCACCTTCCCTCACGGGATTGGTGGGGCTTTTTCGTTGCGGGAGGTCCGTCATGGAACGTGTAGCAGTTTTCATCGACTACGAGAACGCACACCGTGGCGGACACGGTCGGTTCGGCGGCGTTGGTGAGCCGAAGTACGAGACCGTGATCGACCCCCTCAAGATCGCCAAGCGGATTCTCGAGAAGCGACGCTCCGGTGGAGACCTGGCCGGCGTCCATGTCTACCGGGGTCGGCCGCTGCCGATGTTCCAGCCTGAGGCAACGAGTGCCAACGATCTGCTCGCGGCCGCTTGGGAAGCCGACGGTGTGAACGTCGTGCGACGAGATCTCCGCTACGTCGTCGAGGACGACGGCTCGTGGCGCGCAGAGGAAAAGGGCATCGATGTGGCCCTGGCTATCGGGGCGGTCGAGTCGGCTATGAATGGCGACTTCGACACCGCGGTGGTTTTCAGCAACGACACCGACCAGCTCCCGACACTCGAGCTGCTGTTTCACAAGCTGCAACCCCGGGTGGAGATCGCATGTTGGTCAACCGCGAAGCCGCTCTGGTTTCCCGAGGGACTGCGGAGCACGCCACCACGACGACTTCCGTTCTGCCATTTCCTCGACGAGCAGGACTTCATTAGCTGCCGCGACACCCGAGGGACTGGCGGCCTCTGACGCAGGGGTGCCGCCACCCATCCTTGCCCTTAGGAGGGTTTGGACCGGTACCAGACGATATCGGCTGCGCCTGCCGTGAGACCGAAGGCCCCGCAACATGGTCCAGCCCTACGTTTCGAGGACGAGAACCGTTGGGAGTTGATATAGGTAGGCCATGCGGCCGAAGAACCCAGTAGGTGTCTTGCTTGCCGTCGTCTTCGGTGGCTTCATCGTCGCTGTGTGCTTCGGATTGGGCTGGGGCGAGACGACCCGCAAGGGCATCCCCGTGTGGTTGCTGGGTGTCGTCGGCATTGGGGGCTTCGTCGCCGTGGGTGTCCAGTCATGGCGGAAGCCTCGGAGACGACCGAGCGACGGTCGGTAGGCACGCAGCAGACCACTCCCCGCCCGCACAGGCCGCGCTCAGGGTGCAAAGCTGCCGGTGCCGACGAGGGTTCAAAACGACCGTTTTGAGCCTCGCCGCGCAGGCGCGATCCGCCCCTGATGTCAAGAGCCGGGTGCTGCCGGAAGGCAGCGTGGCGCAGCGCAGCCAGTCCGGCTGCCCGCTGCGGGCGCAACCTTGAACGGGGGGAACCCTTGCTCGTGCGAGGGTGTCGCGTGCCGGGTCTGATGGAGGCTCTCATTCCACGGAAGGATGAGAGTCATGGCAGCACCGAGGAAGTACCCCGAGGAGCTTCGGGAGCGAGCTATCCGGATGGCGGTCGATCTGCGGCGTGACCCGGTGACCAGGTCGGGTGCGCTCAAGCGGGTTGTTGAGCAGCTGGGGATCAATCCCGAGACGCTGCGCAACTGGGTCGGGCAGGCCGAGATCGACCAGGGCCACCGACCCGGCGTCACTACCGCGGAGGCGCAGCGGATCGCCGAGCTCGAACGCGAGAACCGCGAGCTGCGGCGGGCCAACGAGATCCTGCGAACGGCGTCAGCGTCTTTCGCCGCAGCGGAGCTCGACCGCAAGCTGAAGTGAGTACGGCGGTGCTGGTCGACTACATCGACCAGTACCGCGAGCGGTTCGGGGTCGAGCCGATCTGCACCGTCCTGCGACGGGCCGGGATGCAGATCGCCCCGAGCAGCTACCACGCCGCGAAGACCAGGCCCGTCTCGGCCCGGGCCGTGGCCGATCAGCGTCACCTCGAGGTGATGCGGCGCGTGCATGCGGAGAACTACGGCGTGTACGGGGTCCGCAAGATGCACGCCGAGCTGAACCGCACCGGCCACCAGATCGCCAGGTGCACCGTGCATCGGTTGATGCGCGCCGATGGGCTGCGCGGGATCAGCAGGGCGGGATCAGCAGGGCCAAGGGCCCGCGGACCACGATCGGGGGCCGCGGTCCTGACAGCCGTCTGGACCTGCTGGACCGCAACTTCGCAGCACCCGCACCGAACCGGGTCTGGGTTGCCGACATCACCTACTGCCGGACCTTCGCCGGCTGGGTCTACGCGGCGTTCGTCATCGACGTCTACTCACGCCGCGTGGTGGGCTGGCAGCTGTCGAAGAGCCTGCGCACCGACCTGGCGTTGGACGCCTTGGAGATGGGGCTATGGACCCGCGAGCACGCCGGGCACGACGTCACCGGAGTCATCGCACACTCCGACAAGGGTGTTCAGTACCTCGCCGTGCGGTACACCCAGCGACTCGCCGAGGCCGGCGCTGTTGCATCAGTCGGCTCGACCGGCGACTCGTATGACAACGCGTTGGCCGAGGCGTTCAACTCGCTCTTCAAGGCCGAGCTGGTCCGCAACAAGGGACCGTGGAAGAACATCGACGACCTCGAGCTCGCATTCGCTGAGTACATCGACTGGTTCAACCACCGCCGCCTTCATGGCGAGATCGGACTAGTCCCACCAGCCGAGTACGAGGACAACCACTACCGGCACAACAAAACCCCGACTACCGTCGAGGCGTCAGTTCAGAGCCTCCACTGAACCCGGCACGCGACAGGGGTCTAACGGTCGAAGCTGTCGAGGGTGCTCAGTGCTTCTTCGAAGAACGCGACATTGCCGGTTGTACGCCGAAGGCCCTGCCTCAAAGCGCTGGCGCGCCCGGCGAATTCGGTTGCTCCAAGTGCTGCTGTGGTTGTGTCGGCCACCAGGAGGTATCGGAGCGCCGACAACGCACAGTGGTTGAGCCGGTGTTCGAAGACGGCGGCGTCGTGCCGTTCCCCAGGGGGCATGGCATCACGGGCTTTGCCGGATCTGTCGTGCTCGGTGCTCATCCGTTCAAAGGCAGGGGTGCTTCGCGCTGACCCCGTTGTGTGGACCTGCTTGAGGATGGAGATGACGCCCGGAAGGGACTCCAACTGGGCCGCTGCCACGGCCTGTCGTGCTGACCATGTCGCCAGTTGCCGCCGCTGCTTGTCGGTGGCACCAGTAACCGCTCGCACGACCTCGGGGCTGGGCTTCTCGAGGCCGATGAGTTCTTCCGGTGTGATTGGTAAATCGTTGACAGGGGCCGTGATCGCAAACCGGCCCGGCCGTTGGTTTAGTAGCGCGTCGACTGCCGGCGCGGCACCGGTGAATTCCACGGCCATGGTTAGTGCCGCCAGGACGTCGTCGATGCCCCGGGTTTCGGCCTCACGGGCAAGCTTCGCGAGGGAGCGTGGGAGGTCCTCGGCATCGAACGGGTCATCTGTTTGACAAAGCACCTTGCCCTTGCGGGCGCAGGACAAGACAACGGTGTCGTCGACGTCCCAGTACACGCTCGCGGCCTTGCCGCGCTTCGAAAGGGCAGCGAGCACGGCTCGGCGCAGCCCGTGAGAACCCTGCGTTTCGGCCAGCACAGTGCCGAAGGCTTCTCCAACGATGAGGTCAAGTGCGACTACCGTGTCGAGGCCTTGCGCCTCCAAATCGGAGAGGTGAGCAGTGGAGCCGTCTAGGTCAGCGCCAACGGCCCGAAGGGCCTGTTCTCGATCGCTTCCCGCAACCAGCGTGACGCACCCACTGGTGGCGTAAGGACTGGGCTGAGTGACCACCCAAGCGAACTGACTGAAATCAACGTTCACAGCCGAAGGGTAGTCAGCCGTCAGACGATCGCGCACAAGGCGCGTCGCGCCCGACCTTGCCACCTTGAGGGCGCCTGAGATGACCGGGTCCAGCAGGCTCAAATACGAAGGTTTATGACCCTCGCCAGCGGCCGCCGATCCGCCGGATTCAGTCGTCAACGCCGCGCTGGGAGATCTAGCTCGCGGCGCCCTGGTGCTCCTCGAGACGGTCTTGCCAGATCAAGACGAGCAAGGGCCCGACGATCGGCACGAAGAACACCAGGAGAAACCCGAACACCCCGTACGGCGCAGTCGCCTTGCCCCGAAGCATCTTGATGACGACGAATGCAACGAGGGCGACGTGTATCAGCAGCGGGGAGAAGGTAAGGATTAACTCAGAGGGAGACGGTGCGATCGGGTCTAGTTCTTCGGTCATTACGCTCTGCTCATTTCGGTAGGTCTGCCGCGCCGCATGTGCGGGCAGGGTGATCGGGGTGGCGACTGTTAGGTCTTGACGCTTAAGAGGTCGCCTGGCTGGCAGTCCAGGGCGTGGCACAAGGCGGTGAGGGTGTTGAACCGCACCGCCTTGGCGCGTCCGTTCTTCAAGATCGAGAGGTTCACGACGGTGACGCCAACTTGTTGGGCAAGCTGGGTGAGGGTCATGCCGCGTTGGGCGAGGAGCTCGTCGAGGTGCAACACGACCGAGTGGTCTGCGTCATCGGCAGGATCGACACTCATCGCGACTCAGATCGTCGCATCGACGTCGTCTTGGAGGACCACTCCGCGGTCCAGCACCCGGGCGACGGTGATCACGCCGACGGCGGTGACCAACAGGGTCCAGGAGAACCCGACTCGGTCGAGGTCGGCGTACCAGGAGCGGTCTGGGATCGCGGCTCTCACGATGATCCCGTCAGCTGCTGCCTGAATGATTGGCACCAGCACCCCAATCCCAAGCAGCAGCCACCCGAGGCGGCGCACCCGAGTCACGGTTTCCGGAACGAACAGACCGCCCCGGCGTGCTGATCGCACGACTCCCAGGACGCTGAAACCGACAACGTAGAAGCCGGCGAGCCCTGCCAGCGGTCCCGTGAGCCCCGCGATCTGCTGCACTGTGGACGCGTCGGTCAAGCACACGCGGTAGGTGTCGGACGTGTAGTCCGCGGCCTCCTCGTCGAAGCCGCGGATCTCGGACGGCGGCAATTCCTGCCGGGCGTCTGTCTGGCTGTCACCGTAGGTAGCCCCGCTGGTTGAGGAGCTGCTGCCGCGAGCGTTGTACGTGGCGCACGCTCGGCCGTCACCCACGTCGTTGATGGTGAACCCGGCAGAACCGGTGAACACAAGCTGGGCGAGAGCGAGCAGGCCGAAGACGGCGAACGACGCAGAGACGAAGAACGCCGAGACTCGAATGACCGTCTCGACCGGCGCGAGTGGGTCGTTAGAAGCGGTAGATCGGCGGGCCATGACGGCCTCCATATCGTTTAGCGTTGGTATCGAGAAACGATATGTCAGACGGGCTCAGTTGTCACCTTCGACACCGTCACAGGCGACTTGGCCACATTCGGCAGGCGCGGTTCCGGCGCCAACACCCTCGCTGGCGGTCCTGGGTTCGGCGTGGCGGACAGTGCTTCTCTCGCGGCACGCTTCGGGTGTTGCGGCGAGGCTGCCGGACGCTAGGCGCGTCGCGAGGCGTGGCCGTCGCCCCGGCGCCAGATATGTAGCCGCCCGTATGAGGGCGCCGAAGTGCCAGCGCTAGCCGGCTCACAAACGAACGTTCTTGACCTGCCCACACACGAGTCTGCTTGCTCTAGTCGACAGTCGGGGCTGCGCGCTGCGCGATTGAGGCGAGCGCGGATTGAAGTTCCTCCCACCTGTGCGTCTAACCATGCCGCGCTGCGGCCTCAGGCCGCGCCATTCGCAAGCTCGGTGAGTTCGTCAACCGCAGCTTGGGTGTCGACAACCATCTGGGCCATTCGGTCACGGTCACGCCGAGACAGACGCCGAAACTGTGCGTCGAGGACCGCCTCTGCCTGCACCTCAGAGAAGCCGAACTCAGCTCGGACGCGGCTCGATGCATCACTGACGTCCACCGCATCGAACAGAACATCAACAAGGCGGTGTGGCTCCTCAGAGGCAAGCGCCATCGCCTGGACGATCTGCAATCGCTCGGTCGCGCGCTCCAATTCCTTCGCGTACGCCTTCTGCTGATCGGTCATGACCCGGCTCTCACACAAGCCGGCGGAGGTCCGCCGACCATGCCGCGCTGCGGGCTCCGCCCGACCAAGCCGCTTTCAGGGCACGTGAGCTGTTGGCGTCGGCGAAGGCGGCTCAGAAACGAACGTTTAGGAGCCTCATCGGACAGGCATCAGATCGGCCGTCGCCGAGCCATGGGCGTGCCTAGGGATTCTCACGTACGAGGGTCAGACCCATCCATCATGTCGCGAGTCAGACGTACTGCCGTGAGGCGATGAAGACCCAGGGAGAGAGACCTAAGAGTCCAAGGATGATGAGCGGCAATCCTGGGCCGCTCGTGAACAACAGTGGCACTCCTATCGCGATGAAGGCGATGGCCCATGGGATCCCCAGGAGGCTCAGCACGCGGAGCCACAACGGCGACGACGACCAGTTCTGCAACATCCCGCGATCCTAGGAGTCCGGCCGCCGAGCTTTACCTAGGTCGTGACAGCGGACGGCCCAAAGTCTGTATCCTCCTTTGCTTCACATCCGGGCGGCGGTTGGACCTTGCCTGCGGCGCGGTAGCAGCGATACGGCTAACACAGAGAACGTCCAGCCAGAACTCGACTCTGCTTGCAGTACGGGCAGGGGTCGAGTTGGCGACTACACAGGGGCCAGAGTCTTGATTGTTATTGGCGTTGTCATGCTGCTGTTTGCGGGTCTCATGTGGATGAGGGGCCCGATGGATGGCGACATCTACAGAGCGATGTTCGGGAAAGACACAGCGAGAAAAGCCGGTTTGGGATCGGAGAAGGGCGACCGTGGTCCCGTTGCCACGTTGCCAGCCATCGGACTCGGAGTCGCGGGGGTCGTTGTTCTCTGGATCGGCGTCCTTCAAGCTCTTCTTCGATAGTCCGTTCGGCGCACACCGCCAGGCCGTCACGCGCGGGTCCCCTCAGCTCTGTCGTCAGCCGTTCGTTGACCGTTGACCGCTGGTCGCTGGTCGCTGGTCGCTGGTCGCTCAATCAGGCTGTGCCTTGGACAGCGACTCAAATACGAAGGTTTATGAGCCGGTTCCGCGGACGTCGGTCCGTGTGGTGCCTAGCGTCGAAGGCAGAGATACTCACGAACGTGTCGCACTCGTTGCCTGACCCGGCCAGCGGACCCCTCCTGGAAACGGTTGGTTACTTCGACTACCCAGCACCTGGGCTAGCTGAGTGGCTTGCTGCTGATGTGAAGGGGACGCTGTCACGACCCGAGTGGGCGACCTTCCGTGACGTGTCGCAGGCGCTGCCGAGGAGTGTTCCTCTCACTCAGCGGGCGTGCGTTCCGATTGGGGCTTGGACGCTGCTAGTCACAGACGGCCCACTTGGTACTGACGTGGGCTTGCTTCCGATGCATGCGGCCCGTGACCTGGGGTGCACGGCAATCAGGGCAGTCTGGGCCGAAGGCGTACACCCGGCCGTAATTCTGGAAGTCAGCCACCCAGAGAGCCGGGACGACCTTCTCTTCAGGCGACACATCGTGGCCATGAACGACGGCGGCCGGTGGGTTTTCGAGGAGGGCGGGGAATCATACGACTTCGAGGAGACTGCCGCCTACAGCAACCGGCGCAAGCGGGACCGCTTCACCGGTCCAATGTTGCATCGCTACCTGGTGGCACTCGGTGCACCAGTCGACGTTGAACCCGACTGGGCCTCGACCGTTCTCGTCACCGAAGCCTGGCCCGCGAAGGCTGGCATCCGTCGAACCATCCTGAGCTGAGGATGCTGATTGCCGGGCCGATCCCAGGTGCAATAACGAAGGCTTATGAGCCTCAGCTCGAGCACCGATGCGCCCGGACCTGCCGAAGGTCGGGCGTCTAGCGGTTGTCATGCGAGGGACCTGATTGGCCTCTAACATTCGACCGTGGAAACGGACTGGGTACAGGTCGTTGTCTCTCTTGTTGTGGGGGTCGGCGTGGGGGCGCTTCTCATCTTCAACGCCGACGAGTTCTCAACCGCTGCACGCCGCCAGTCGGAGAGCATGCGCCAGCCTGAAGCGGCACGGCGCAGGATGACACCGGGGACTGCGCGCGCGGTTGGGGCTGTCTTCATCGTCATCGGCATCGTGGGCGCGGTTCTCGGGCTCTTCTTCGCAGACGAGATGTAGCGCGTTCGAACGACCGCCCGACCATGCCGCTAACAGCGCGCTCGCCGACACCGGTCCCGAGGGAGTCGTCTAGTAGCAGCCTCTAGGACAGGTGATGCGCCCGGCCCTGCCGAGATCGAGCGGTTGCAGCGGCGATGCGGGGCTTAGCGTGAAGCCATGAAGGTCGACCTGCGGGAGGTTCAGTTGCCTGAGCACACCGGCCGGGGCCAGATCACCGGTGCCGATGGGCGGGCGTACTCACGTCGAGGGACCAGAGCCACGCCCTCGGTCGCGGACGAGTTGATCGGGTCCGGCGCCGGGCTCGTCCTGGACATGTACAGCACCGGACAGTTCGAGTGGTTCTCCGAGAACGAGGCGCGGGTCCGTTGGGCTGACGTACGGCCGCACGTCATCTCCGGTCGGCCGACCACGAAGCAGCTGGGCAAGCACGAGATGTGGAACGCAGGCGTCTGGCAGGCCGACGACGGCACCACGCTCGTCTACCTCACTGGGCATTGCTGAGCCGGGCGTTCAGGCCGCGTCCCACCGGAACAACCGCGCGGCGATCAAGGTCACTACGATCGCGAACCCGGCCAGGATCCCGATCGCTGGCAAGGCAGCGGCCGGTCCCTCGCCGCGCACCATCACGTCGAGCATCCCCTCGTTGAGGTGCTTGAGCGGCAGCAGGTCGGAGACGGTGCGAAGCCAGGCGGGGGCGCCGTCGAGGGAGAAGAACGACCCCGACAGGAACGCCATCGGCAGCACCAGGAAGTTGGCCGCGTTGACCGCGCCCTCGGTGGTGGTGGTCAGCGCGCCGGCCAGCAGGCCGACGGCCATGAAGCACAGGGTGCCGACCACCAGCATCGGGACCACCATCAACCACGAGCCGGTCAGGGTCAGGCCGAACGCCGCCACGCCGAGCCCGAGGAAGACCGCGAGCTGCACCAGGGCGATCGCGACCGCGACGGTGATCCGGGCCGCGACGACGGTGCGCGTGGAGACCGGCGCGAGCTGGAGGCGCCGGATCAGCTTGCTCTGCCGCCAGCCCTGGATGGTCGCCGCCGCCCCGAACGCCGCGCTCATCGCCACCGCCCAGCCGAGCAGGCCGGGGGTGACGAACTGGATGGTCGACAGCGAGTCGTCCTCGACCCGGTCGGCGGTGAAGGAGTACGCCGGTGGGGCGCCGCTCGCTGCGACGTTGGCCCCGTCGACGAAGGACCGCAGCGTGCCCTGCGTGATGCCTGCCTTGACCTGGTCGGTCTGCGTGTAGTGCGCGACCAGGGTGTCGCCCCTCATCTCGATCGCGACGTCCGCGTCGCCCTTGCGCACCTCGTCGAGCGCGTCCGCGAGGCTGTCGGCCCGGGTGACGTCGAAGGTCTGGTCGAACGCCGCGCGGGCCTGCGCGGGCATCTCGTCGACCAGGGCGACGTCGCCGACCTGGACCATCTCGATCTCGGACTGCGACTGGTCGGCGAGGACGCCGCCGAACAGCACCAGGAACATCAGCGGGAAGACGAGCGAGAAGAACACCGCCGCCTTGTCGCGGGTGAAGCCCTTGAGGTTCGCCAGGCTCAGGGCGGTGAACGCGCTCATGCGCGGTACTCCCGCCCGGTGAGGTCGAGGAAGACGTCCTCGAGGGTGCCGGTCTGCACGCGTACGCCGTCGAGGCGGTCCTGCGCGGCGAGGCGGCCGAGCAGTGGGGCGGGGGTCCGGGTCGTGAGCACGGTGCCGTCGACCGACTCGGTGGCGTTGTCCACGCCCTCGATCGCCCGGGCCTCGTCGAGGGTGAGCTGGCCGGGTCCGACGGTGACCCTGGCCGGCGCGTCGAGCCCGCGCACCAGGGCGGCGGGGGTGTCGCACTGCAGGATCCGGCCACGGTCGATGATCGCGACGCGGTCGCAGAGGATCTCGGCCTCGTCCATGTAGTGGGTGGTGAGCACCACGGTGCGCCCCGACTCGGTGAGTCCGGACAGCAGGTCCCACAGGTTGCGGCGCGCCTGGGGGTCAAGTGCCGCGGTGGGCTCGTCGAGGAAGACCAGCTCGGGGTCGTGCACCAGCGCACAGGCGATCGAGAGCCGTTGCGCCTGGCCACCGGAGAGGTCCTCGACCCGGGCGCCGGCCTTGTCGACCAGACCGACCCGCTCGAGCCAATCGTCGGCGGCGGTCGCGGGGACGCCGTACAAGGAGGCGAAGGTGCGCAGCTGCTCGCGGGCGGTCAGCCGCTCGAAGAACGCCGAGGCCTGCAGCTGGACGCCGATGCGCGGGAGCAGGGCGGCGTTGCGTGGCCAGACCGGCTCGCCGAGCACACGCACGCTGCCGGAGTCGGGCCGGCGCAGACCCTCGATCATCTCCAGGGTCGTGGTCTTGCCGGCGCCGTTGGGTCCGAGCAGGCCGAAGAACTCACCTTCGGCGACCTCGAACGACACCCCGTCGACGGCGCGCAGGTCGCCGTAGCTGATGGCGAGGTCGCTCGCCTCGATGGCTGCCACCCCGCGACCATAAGCGATCGACAGCGACGGTCTCCCCTGACGAGCCTCCACATCCGGTGCGTACAGCTCAGCGCCCGCTGCTCCCGTCCCGTTCGAGACGGGACGGGAGTAGCGGGGATTGCCGGGTGGTCGGGACGCTGGGCCCGCAGGTCCTCCTCAGTAGGTCGGGACGTCGGCCAACGCCGTGGCGCGCACGCAGGTGCTGCCGGTGCACCGCACCGTGGCCGCCTTGTCGTGCCCGTAGGCGCCGAGCAGGAGCACCTTGTCCGACTCCCAGCTCTCCCCGGCGGAGTAGCCGCCGTCGACCTTGTACGACGCCAGCAGGTAGCCGTGGATGCTGCGGGTGTGGACCACGGCGGGCCCGAGGCTGTCGCTGAGGATGTAGAGGGTGGAGATCCGTCGGCCGTCGGGCGAGAAGGACCCGACCCGCTCGCTGCACGACCTCCACAGCGTCTTCGACGGCTGCGCGATGGTCGTCAGGATCGAGCATCCGCCGTCGTAGGGGTCCTTGTCGTAGGTCGCCAGCAGGCCGGTGCGCAGGTCGGCGGCCGAACCGGAGCGGCGGGTGAGCAGCGTGCTCCGGCCGGTGCTGAGGTTCCAGCTGTAGGTGCCGAGGACGCCGCTACCGCCGCTGGCGAGGATCGCACGGCTGCCGCGGATGTCGAGGACCGACTTGGCGCCGGAGAACGTGCGGCTGAGCACGGTGCGGCCCGTGCTGACCTTGATCACGTCGATCTTGGTGCGGGTGGCGTTGGCCGACCGAGTGACCGCGAGCAGACCGCCGTCGGAGGCCAGGCGGGGGCCGCCCACGCCGGCGTCCGCCGCGACGACGCGCTCGCTGCCACCGGGACCGACGCGCACGACGGAGGAGACCTGGCCGCGCACCACGTACACGACGTACGACGTGCCGGACTTGCCGAACAGGTGGACGTAGTCCCCCCGGACGGTGACCTTCACGTCGCCGTCGATGATCGTCTTGCTGCCCGCGGAGGCCAGGTGGGCGCCCCGGACCTCGGCCCCGCGGGGCAGGCTCTCGGGCCGGATCGTCACGCTCCCTGCGGCCTGGGCCGGGGCGGTGAGGAAGGCCGTGGTCATCGTGCAGATCGCCAGCAGAGCGGCGAGGAGGGCGGTGAGGGTCAGGCGGGTGCGGGGGTGGCGGATGCCGGTCATTCTGGGTCCTAGGTTGGGAGTGGGTCATGTCGCGGAGGCCCGCGGTTGAGCGAAAGCATGGGGCCGCGAGGGCCTTGAGGGAAGCGAATACTCATGCGAGTTCTGAGCAACTTTTTCGGCTCCCACCGCGTCTGAACTTCTTCGTCCTCGTAGGTGCGTCCAACGGGCTGACAACCATGCGGCCCACTCGGTCGGGTCAGTCCTGAAGCCGTCGCCTAGGGGCGGCACGCAGATGAGCTCGTTCGCCCTGTCTTCCGACGAGGCTCAAGAACTCGACGGGGCCAGCACTCGTGGCGCCGAACCAGTGCGGGGTGCGGGTGTCGAACTCCGCGGCTTCGCCGGGCTCGAGAACCAGGTCGTGCTTGCCGAGCACCAGCCGCAGGCGTCCGCTGAGGACGAAAGCCCAGTCGTAGCCCTCGTGCGTCCGCAGATCCGGCTCCTGGTCGTCCGCACTTGCGGGGAGGACGAACTTGTAGGCCTGGATCCCGCCAGGACGTCGGCTCAGGGGCAGGATGGTGCGGCCGTCGGTGGTGGGTAGCGGTCGGAGGTTGACCCGGGGGTCGCCCGTCGGCGGTGCGTCGACGAGCTCGTCGAGCGTCACACCGTAGGAGCGCGCCAGCGGCAGCAGCTGTTCCAAGGTCGGGCGTCGTAGGCCCGCTTCGAGCCTCGACAGGGTGCTGATCGAGATGCCGGTCTCGTCCGAGAGCTCGTGCAACGTGATCTCGCGTCGCTGACGGAGCTCCTTGAGTTGTGGCCCCACGGCATCGAGGGTGCGGTCGGTGTCGTCCATGACAGTAGTTTGCCATTTGGCAACTGTGTTTGCTCATTGGGCCGCCCGAGGTCATTCTCGGTGGGAGGGTCGCGCATGGCGGCCGACAGCAGCTAGCGAAGGGCACGGCGTGAACCACGCTTTCGACGAGCAGTACTGGGACGACGTCTGGTCGGGTGGGCGAGCGGGTGCGATGAGCACGAGTGCGCCGAACCCTCATCTCGTCCGCCAGGTCGGGGAGCTGGCACCGGGTGCCGCCATCGACGCCGGCTGCGGCGCCGGCGCCGAGGCGGTCTGGCTTGCCGCCGCCGGGTGGACCGTCACCGCGGCCGACGTCGCTGGCACTGCGCTCGCTTTCGGCGAACGCCGTGCAGCCGAGGCAGGGGTGGGCCAGCGGGTGCGGTGGGTGCAGGCCGATCTGTCGACCTGGGAGCCCGAGGAGCAGTACGACCTGGTCACGACCCACTACGCACACCCCGCGATCCCTCAGCTCGAGTTCTACCGGCGCATCGCCACCTGGGTCGGACCGCACGGCACCCTCCTCATCGTCGGCCACCTCCACCACGACGACGCCACGGCCACCGCCGGCGAGCACGAGCAGGGCCACGGGCACGGGCAGGGCCACGGGCAGGGCCACAGGCACAGTCACGGCGCCGATGCCCAGCACGAGAGCCAGCCGCCGGCAGAGGCGTCCGCGACTGCGGCGGCGATCACCGAGCTCCTCGACCCCGAGGTCTGGCAGGTCGTGACGGCCGAGGAGTCCCAGCGGACCGCGATGGGTCCGGCCGCGCGCAGGGTCACGATCAACGACGTCGTCGTCCGGGCCACCCGCCGCCACTAGCCGACCGCCACCCACCACCACACCCGACCGCGGCCCCTGTGCGCCTGCCGCTCCGGCACGGCGTGGACCACCCGCGCCTTCGAGAGGAACCATCGTGAGTCCCACCCCACCAACCGCTGAGCAGGCCGACCCGATCATCGACGATCCTCGCCAGCGGCGCGCGGTCCTGGTCGCTGTCTGCGTCGCCCTCATGGCCGTGATCGCCTCGGTCACCGGCCTCAACGTCGCCCAACCCGAACTGGCCGTGGACTTCGACGCCTCGCAGAGCGAGGTCCTGTGGTTCATCAACCTCTACACGCTCAGCCTGGCAGCACTCCTGCTCCCGCTCGGCGCACTTGGCGACAGGTGGGGTCGCAAACCCATGCTGCTGGCCGGGCTGACCCTCTTCGGCCTGGCGAACGCGAGCTCTGCGGTGGCCACCTCGACCGAGATGATGCTGGCATCCCGGTTCGTCGCCGGTGTCGGCGCCGCGATGATCATGCCGGTCACCCTGGCCGTGATCACCTCCACGTTCCCCGAGGAAGAACGCGCCAAGGGCATCGGGGCATGGACCGCTGTCGGCGGTGGCGGCGGACTACTCGGCATGTACCTCTCCGCGGTCCTGGTCGACGTCGCGTCCTGGCGGTGGTTGTTCGCTCTCCCCATCGTCCTCGTCGTGGTCGCTGCGGCCATGACGATCCGTTCGGTCCCCAGCACCCGCGAACCCAGCGAGCACCGGTTCGACACCCTGGGCTCAGTCGCGTCCATGCTCGCGGTCCTCGGCCTCGTCTACGCCCTCCATGAAGGCCCGGTCAACGGATGGGATGAGCCAGCGACCCTCGCTGCGCTCGTCATCGGCGCCGCCGCCACCCTCGGGTTCGCCCGTTGGGAGCTCCGCCAGCACGCGCCACTGCTGGACATCCGGCTGTTCCGGGACCGACGGCTCGCTACCGGGTCGCTGTCCATCCTGGTCGTCTTCGGGGTCCAAGCCGGCATCCTCGTCGTCCTGTTCCCCTTTCTCCAGGTGGTCCTGGGTTGGTCCGCTCTGCACGCCACCGCGGGAATGCTGCCCATGGCGGTCTTGATGATGGCCTCTTCGGTCCTTGCTCCGAGGGTTGCCCAACACGCCGGCAGCCGCCGGACCATGGCACTCGGCGTCGGGGTGGTCACCCTCGGTCTCGTCCTCATGGCGACCCTGGTCTCGGTCGATGGCGGATACCTGAGCGTGCTGCCCGGCATCCTGTCCCTCGGGTTCGGGATGGGGCTCGCCATGACCCCCTCCACCGAGGCGATCACCAGCTCGCTGTCACAGAACAGGCAAGGACTCGCCTCGGCTCTCAACGACGTCACCCGGGAGTTCGGGACCGCCATCGGCGTCGCCCTCCTCGGCGCAGTCCTCACCGCCGGCTATCGCAACGCGATCGAACCGCAACTGGTCGGAGCCCCGGACGACGTCGCCCGGCCGGCACGCGAGGGTCTCGCGAACGCGGTCGCCGCGGCCAGCGACCTCGACGACCCGTCAGATGCACTCATCAACGCAGCCCGACAGTCGTTCGTCGACGGCTGGCAGCACGCGATGTGGGCGGGTGTCGCGGCCATGGTCGCCCTGCTCCTGTTCATCGTCCTCCGCCCGGAGAGACCGGACCGGCCTGACCTGGACACCGCCGGCACCAGGTAGGACCGTCGTCCACGACAGCGCGTCACGTCACCGCGTCCAGGACGGGCGATGCGCCCGGACATGTCGGATGGCGGGTGTCGTCGACGAGGACGGCGACCTGATACGCGGATGCGATCAGGACGACCACGACCCGGAGTCATCATCCGACGATTGGAAGGTCGTCCATCCAGGCCTCCGGGACCCCGATACGCCCGTTCATGGCGAGACTCGGTTGGGTCTCGCCTGGTTCTGGGACGCTGGTGTTGTGCAGACTCACGCAGGCGCGAGCGTCCAGCGCACGGACGTCTGGAAGCAGGTCGTCCGTGGGCTCGCGTCCTTGGTGGTCGCCGGTGGACTTCTCGTCGTGTTTCTCAGTGCGGCCTACCTCGCGGGCAACCAGTGCGGGGACAGCTGTCCCGAGGACTACTCCGGCGACCGTCGGTACGCTGCCCAGTTCGTGATGGCGTGCGTGGGAGTGCTGCTCGGCCTGGGCGCAGTCGTCGAGGGATTCGGACGACGAGGCGTCCTCTACTACTCCACCGCTACCGGCTCGGCAGTCGTCCTGTTCGCCTGGTTCGTCTGGCTGACTGGTGGGACCTTCTAGCTGCGATGCCCAGGCACGCACGAGGACGAGCGACCGGTCATACCGGGTCCCGGGCGCTCCTGAGGTGCGTCGCCCGTCGACCCCCTCAGCCAAGCCACCCGTTCTCCTGCGGTCCGGGCGAGCGGGTGTCACGCTGAGCCGACACGTAGGGACATCCAAGGGGAGCAGCATGGCTCGGTTCACGGCGACACGGTCACGACTCGGCACCGTGGCGGCCGCCACGGTCGGCATCAGCCTGGCGGTGGGCGGGCTGTCGTACGCCGTCTCCTCCTCCAGCAGCTCGAGCACGGTCATCAAGGCGTGCGAGAACGTCTCGACGGGCGCGCTGCGGCTGCCGACGACGAAGAAGCCCTGCGCGACCAAGGCGAGCGGGACGAAGCGCGAGGTGGCCGTCAGCTGGAACAAGGCCGGCGTCCGCGGCGCCACCGGGGCGACCGGTGCGCGAGGAACGACCGGTGCCGCGGGTGCGACCGGTGCGAGCGGCCCCGCAGGCGGGGTCGGTCCCCAGGGGGACACCGGAGCCGCCGGAGCACAGGGCGCCACTGGCGCGCAGGGCGCCACCGGCGACACCGGACCGATCGGCCCCATGGGCCCGATCGGTCCCAGCGGGCCCACGGGTGACGTCGGGCCGCAAGGTGAGCGTGGAGCCACGGGAGCCACCGGCGCGCAGGGCGACACCGGGGACGCCGGCGCGAAGGGTGACACCGGCGCGAAGGGTGACACCGGAGCGGTCGGCCCGCAGGGCGAGACCGGCGCCACCGGTCCGGCCGGTCCGGTCCTGGAGAAGACGTGGAACTTCCGGGCGGTCCTGCCGTACTACGACACGGTCGACACCTCGGCCCCGGTCACGATCGGTCGCTGGACGGTCCGGGCCGAGTGCAGGTCCGACTGGAACTTCAACGACCGGCTGATCATCAACCTGGACGGCCAGCCCAACACGCCGGACGACTACTACACCGACGAACCGCCCGCCCAGACCAACTCGTGGTTCAACCTCGCCGCCATCCCCCCCTTCCAGGGCCAGTACCGCGCCGACCAGATGTTCGCCGCGCCCGACTACCGGGACCACCGCACGGGACTCGCCACGAGGACCATCCAGGCCGTCGCACGCGACGGCAGCACCGCGCTCACCCTCATCGCCAGTCGCTGGCGGCCCATCAACACGGGCCCGGAGGGGCTCGACGACGACTGCTGGTTCGTGCTCAACGCCTCCGTCAGCTGATACGGAGGGATCTCCCGTCAAGGGCATCGGGCAAGGACCTGACGCCCGAGTCCCAACCTCAGACGGGGTCGACGAGCACAGGCTCCCTGGAGATCGCTCGCTCGCGCTGC
This sequence comes from Nocardioides plantarum, assembly GCF_006346395.1. Taxonomy (NCBI): domain Bacteria; kingdom Bacillati; phylum Actinomycetota; class Actinomycetes; order Propionibacteriales; family Nocardioidaceae; genus Nocardioides; species Nocardioides plantarum. The sequence continues at coordinate 69,255 of NZ_VDMS01000006.1, read as the reverse complement.
CACGCGCGCCACGCGACCCGGGCGACCACGCCGATCCAGCCCACGATCAGTGCCAGGTCGAGCCACACCGGTAGGTCGGCGACGGTTCCCAGCACGGCGGCGGCGTTGACCAGGATGATCAGGCCTCCGACCATCGCGCCCATCGGCGCGTGGGGCAGGCGGCCGGCCAGCCGGGCGGCGTACGGCGCCACGGCGACCCCGCCCAGGACCAGGCCGAGGACCGGGAGCCAGGGGATGTCCTGGTGGGTGGTGCCGGTGATCAGGAAGCCGAGGGAGACCGAGACGGCCACGGCGAACTCGGCGGCGTTGGTGGTGCCGACGATCTTGCGTGGCTCGTGCCGGGTGACGGTCATCAGGCTGGGGGTCACGACCGGGCCCCACCCGCCGCCTCCGGTCGCGTCGACGAAGCCCCCGAGCAGTCCGATCGGCGCGAGCCAGCGGGCTGTGTTCCCCGACCGGGGCACCGGGATGATCCGCAGCCCGAAGCCGAAGCGGACCAGGATGACCACACCGAAGAACAGCAGCAGGCCCGCCATCGTGCCCTTCGCCGCGGCCAGGCTGATCCAGGTCAGCACCATCGCGCCGAGGAAGCCGCCGACCGCCCCGGGAACGGCCACCCGCAGGAACACGGCGCGGTCGACGTTGCCCGCGCGCCAGTGGGACAGGCCCGAGACCAGTGTGGTGGGGAGCTTGGCGGCATGCGTGGCGGCGCTGGCGGTGGCGGGAGCGATGCCGAGGGCGAGCAGCACGGTCGCCGACGTGACGCCGAAGCCCATGCCGAGGGTGCCGTCGACGAGCTGTGCCAGACCGCCGGCGAGGGCGAAGGCCGCGATGAGCCACATGGACGTGTCCTGGGAACGGGAGCGAGTGGGTTAAGTCACCAGAATAGTCGACTAAGACGGCTTTGAGTCCTGGTGACCACACGGCGGATCAGGCGTGGACAGCCTGTCCCAGGACGCCGTGCGCTCGGTGTCGGAGAGCTCGTCGGCGAAGGCCGCGGCGGTCAGCGGGCCGCCGTACCGTCGGAGGTGGTGGTCGGGTCGGGGTCTCCCGCAGGCTCGGCCTTGCTGCCGAAGAGCTTCTCCGCGACGTAGAGCACCCCGCCGATGGCGAGCAGCGCGGCACACCACAGCAGCGCCTTCGGGTCGTCGTCGATCGTGTAGTAGAGGATCGCGAGGTTGCCCACCAGCCCCAGGACGAGCAGGGGGGTGTTGGCCCGGAACGCGCGGTCGTGCTCGTCGCGGCCGCGCAGCTTGAGGCACGTCACGATCACCAGCGCGTAGATCGCGAGCAGGAGGACCACCGTCACCAGGGCGAGACGCTCGACCAGGTCGAGCTTGCCTCCGGCCTCCAGGACCACGGTCCCGGCGACGAGCAGGGCGCCCACCACGAGGCCGCCGAAGAGCAGTCCGACCCACGGGCTGCGCCGGGTCGGGTGGATCTTGGCGAAGACCGCGGGGACGACGTCCTCGTTGGCCATGCCGTAGAGGATGCGCGGCTGGGTGACCATCGTGACCAGCGCGGTGTTGGTGATCGCGACGAGCGCGATCACGGTGAAGATGGTGGTCATCAGGTCGGTCGAGAACGGCAGGATGCCCTCCTTGACGACCTCGAGCAGCGCCACGTCGGACCCCGCGAGCCGATCGGTGGGCACCGTCAGCGCCGCCGCCATGGAGACCAGCACGTAGACGATGCCCGCCACGACCATGCCTCCGACGAGCGAGCGCGGGAAGGCCTTGCACGGGTCGATCGTCTCCTCGGCCACGTTGGCGGTGTTCTCGAAGCCGGTCATGGCGAAGAAGGAGAGCGAGACGCCGGCCAGGACGGCGAGCGCCGGGCTGCCGGCGACGCTGATGTCGGTGAGCGTCGCGAAGTCGGCGTCACCTCTCGCGACGTGCACGACCGCGATGACGATCACGATGATCAGGCCGCTGAGCTCGACGAAGGTCATCAGCATGTTGGCGACCACCGACTCGGTGATGCCGATGTAGTTGACCAGCACCAGGAGGGCGACGAAGACGAGCGACACCAGCAGCGCGGGCGGTGCGCCCCACAGCTGACCGAAGTACGACGAGAAGCCGGCGGCCAGCGAGCCGGTGGCCGCGAAGCTGGCCGCGAGGAACGAGACGGTGACCAGGAAGGTGATCGCCCGGTTGCCGAACGCCTTCTGCACGTAGAGCGAGGACCCGGCGGCCTGGGGGTACTTCGTCACCAGCTCGGCGTACGCCGATCCGGTGATCGCGGCGACCGCGATCCCGGCGGCGAACGCCAGCCAGAACGCCCCGCCCACCGCAGCGGCGACCAGGCCGATGAGGACGTAGATCCCCGAGCCCAGCACGTCGCCCAGGGTGTAGAAGAAGAGCTGCCCGCCGGTGATGGAGCGCTTGAGCCCACCCTCGTCGGTGGTGTCGTCGTCAACGGTCAGAGTGCTGTCAGCCACGGCCGTACCTCGAATCCGGGGAAGGGGGTGGTGAACGACCCCACCGTGTCGGGGCGGCGTTTGTCAACGAGTCCCGCTCGGCCGCGAGACGAGGGCCTCGGTAGCGTCCGGGGGTGGCCGGTCCCCGTCGAACCAGTGCCGGTCGGCGCAGCACGTCGCGCCGTTCCGGGTCGCGGACGACGCCGCGGGCGTTGCCGGTCGCCGGGCCGGGGGAGCGGCTGTGGGTGCTCGACGTCCCCTACGGCACGCAGGTCGAGGGCGCCACCTGGCACCCGGCGGTCCGGACCCACCTGTACGTCGGGCGCGCGCTGCCGGCCCACCTCGCGCCGTACGCCCCGGGGCCGCACACGCTCGGCCGGTTCGTCGAGAACACCCTCAACCCCGACGACCCGACGCCCGCGCCCGAGGCGACCGACGCACTCGAGCCGCGCCGGATCCAGTTCGAGGCGGCAGACGCGATCGCGGAGCGCGCCGCGGCGGGCGGCCGGCAGTTCCTGCTGGCCGACGAGCCCGGCGTGGGCAAGACGATCGCCGCGGTGCTCGGTGCGACGGCGGTCGGCGACCTGCGGGGTGCGCGGCGGGTGCTCGTCGTGGCCGACCGGCCGGCCGCGATCACCATCGGCCACTGGTGCCGCACGATCACGGCGCTGGGCGACGGCGGCCTGGAGTGGGTGGTCATCACGTGGGACCGGCTCGAGAAGGTCACGGGCCACGAGTGGGACGTGATCATCGCCGACGAGGCCCACGCGCTGCGTCGTACGACGACCAAGCGGTGGAAGCACTGGGTCAAGGTCTCGGGGCACGGGCGGGCCCACGACAAGGCGCCGTTCGTCATCGCGACGACCGCGACGCCAGGACACACGCCGCTCGAGCTGCCCTACCTCGCTCCCGCCTTCGCGCAGGCGCTCGGCGAGCCCGTGCGGGAGTGGACCTCCGCGACGCAGCCGGGGGCGACCTTCTCCACCGCACTCGAACGACACGGTGTCGGCGTGGAGCCGGGCCGTAACGGTGCGACCTGGACCACCGACCCGGCGCGCCGCGCCGCCGACCTCCAGCTGGTGCGGGGCTGGCTGGCCGACCAGCGGCCGCCGGCCATGCTGCACCGCGCCGCACCGTGGGGGCCGGTGCCGATCTCCGGCATGCCGGTGGCGCTGACGCCGGCCGAGCGGACGGCGTACGAGGCGGAGTGGGGCGCGTTCTGTCGGGAGATGGACATCGCCCGTCGCGGCCGCAGTACGGCGAAGGGGCGGGCCGCGCTGCTGCGCTTCCGGCAGAAGGCCGGGCTGATCCGGGTCGACGCGACGGTCGCGTGGATCGCCCAGCAGGTCGAGGCCGAGCGCCAGGTGGCGTGCTCGGTCGAGTTCGTCTCGACCGCCGCCGACCCCATCGCCGATCGGCTGCGCGACTCCGGCATCGAGGTGGCCACGATCTACGGCCGCGACCGGTTCGACGCCGAGGCCGAGCGGCTCAGGTTCCAGACAGGGCAGGCGAAAGTCTGTGTCTTCACCACGGTCGCCTCGATCAGCCTGCACGCCGGCGAGACCCTCGCCGAGGGTCGTCGGGCGAGCAGCGAGCCGCGGGTGGGTGTCTTCCACCAGGCCCGCTTCTCGGGCATCGCCGCCCGGCAGGTGACCGGACGCACCCACCGCGACCACCAGGTCTCGCCGTGGCACATCGCGTACGCCGAGGGCACGGTCGAGGAGCAGGTCGGCAAGGTGATGGTGGAGCGGATCGCCGCCGCCTCCGACACGGTGGGAAGCGACACCACCGGCCTGGCCGACCTCGCCCAGCTCCTCGGGGCCGACTGGCTGCCGCCGACGACGCTGACCGAGGACCCCGCCTGACCGGTGCGGCCACGAGCCGCCCACGGGCCGCCCACGAGGGCTCGGGGTGAGGTGAGTCGACCTACCACCCCAAGGGGTGACAGGTCAAATCACGCTCATGTCTGCCCGGGCGGCGGGTACGGAGTCGCGAAGTCCCCCCACACACTCCCCCCACACACTCCCCCCTCACCACCCTTGGAGAAGTTGTGCGTGCTCCCGCCTTCCATCCGTCGCCACGCTCCCTCGTGGCCGTCCTGACCTCCCTGGCGACCGTCTCGGCCGTCATGGCGGTGGGGCCGCCCGCCTCGGCCGCGCCAGCGGATCCCGGTCCGTACGCCGCGGCCGCCCACGGCGACATCGTCTCCCTCGACGCGCGTCTGCTCGGCGGTCAGCTGACCGGCGTCGCGATCGGTCACGGCCAGACGGCCGTCGACACCGCCACGTCTCCCGACGTGACGTCGACCAGCAGCAACGTCGACGTCGCGGTCGGCGGCACCAGCCTGCCGGCCGACCGGCTCGAGGCGACGGCCCCGCCGTCGAGCGACCCGCCGTCCCGCACGCTGCTCCCGGTGCCGCTCGCCCCGGTCGCCAGCCTCGACGCCATCGTGGGCGACGTCGCCGCGGCGTACGCCGACGACGCCTCGTGCCTGCCGTCCGCCGGCGGCCAGCGCCTCCTGGGCTCGGCCCGGACCCGGCTCGCCGGCCTCAGCGTGCTGGGCGTCCCTGGCATCGCCACCACGGCCCGGGTTGCCGCGTCGACCACGACCAGCACCACCAGGCTCGTCGACGTGGTCGGCGGTCCGCGCGACCGTCTGGTCTCCGAGACCCGCACCGAGGTCGGCGACGTGTCGCTGCTCGGTGGCGAGGCGGTCGTCGAGGTCGCCAGTCCCGCGGTCCTGACGGCGACGGCGGGCGGCGCCACCGGCACCACCGACTACTCCGCGCCGCGGGTCACGGTCCGGCTCGAGGACGGCCGTCGTCTCGACGTACCGAGGGACGGAGCCGCGCTCGAGGTGCCGATCGACCTCGGCGCCCTGACCGTCGACCTGACCGTCCGGACACCTCAGCCCGACGCCACGGTGACGGCCACCTCGGCCTCCGCCACGCTCGACTCGGTGATCGCGATCGACCTCGAGGTGACCGCGGCGATCGGCACCACCCTGGTCGACCTCGACCTCGGGGTCGGCTCCATGTCGACGTCCGCCACGGCGCCGGTGGGCGGCGTCGCGTGCGAGCAGGACACCGTCGTCGACACCGACGGTGACGGCCTGGGCGACCTCGCCGAGGGTCCTCTCGGCACCGACCCCGAGGACGCGGACACCGACGACGACGGCCTGAGCGACGGCGTCGAGGTCAACACCACCAAGACCGACCCGCTCGACGCCGACACCGACGACGGTGGGGTCAACGACGGGGCCGAGGTCGCAGCGGGCACCGACCCGCTCGTGGGCTCCGACGACCTGTCCTCGTCGCCGGACCCCGACGGTGACGGTCTCGACGCCGGCCAGGAGGCTGCGGCCGGTACCGACCCGGCCGATGCGGACTCCGACGACGACGGCCTGAGCGACGGCGTCGAGGTCAACACCACCAAGACCGACCCGCTCGACGCCGACACCGACAATGGCGGGGTCAAGGACGGAGCGGAAGTCGCAGCGGGCACCGACCCGCTCGTGGGCTCGGACGACGTGCCGGTGACCGACCCCGACGGTGACGGTCTCGACGCCGCGCAGGAGGCTGCGGCAGGCACCGACCCGGCCGATGCGGACTCCGACGACGACGGCCTGACCGACGGTGCGGAGGTCAACACCACCAAGACCGACCCGCTCGACGCCGACACCGACGACGGCGGCGTCAAGGACGGGGCCGAGGTCGCGGCGGGCACCGACCCGCTCGTGGGCTCCGACGACGTCCCGGTGACCGACCCCGACGGTGACGGTCTCGACGCCGGCCAGGAGGCTGCGGCGGGTACCGACCCGGCTGATGCGGACTCCGACGACGACGGCCTGACCGACGGCGTCGAGGTCAACACCACCAAGACCGACCCGCTCGACCCCGACACCGACGACGGCGGGGTCAGCGACGGCGTCGAGGTCTCGCTGGGGACCGACCCGCTCGACGGGTCCGACGACTCCGCCACCAGTGACTCCGACGGCGACGGACTCACCGACGAGGACGAGGACGAGGTCGGGTCCGACCCGCTCGACGTCGACACCGACGACGACAGCCTGACCGACGGCGACGAGGTCACCGGGTCGATCGTCTACAGCGGCTGCAGCTCCTCGCCCGTCAAGGTCGACACCGACGCCGACGGCATCGGCGACGGGACGGAGACCACCGGGTTCGTCGTGAGGCAGAAGGTCACGTCGTCCCGGGGCGTCCGGATGATCGGACTCGTCCGGACCAACGCCTGTGCCAAGGACACCGACAAGGACGACCTCACCGACCGCCAGGAGCTCAACGGGTTCGCGATCAACCAGGCGGTGCGGACCCCCACGGGCACGTTCCGGATCGGCACGCGCCGGACCGACCCGGTCCGCCGCGACACCGACGGGGACACGCTGCTCGACCGTCAGGAGGTCACCGGCAGCGCCAACACCAAGCACGGGCGCAAGAAGTCGGACCCCGCCGACCACGACACCGACAACGGACGGGTCGCGGACGGGACCGAGGTGCGCGTCGGAGGCGACCCGCTGCTGGGCACCGACGACAACGACATCGACCGGGACGGGCTGAGCAACACCCGGGAGGCCTCGCTGCACACCAACCCGCGCGACGCCGACACCGACAACGACGGCTTGCAGGACGGGCGCGAGGTGAACGGCTCGACCGGCTACTCGGGCTGCCGTACGTCGCCACGGCGGGCCGACACCGACGCCGACGGCCTCGCTGACGGCACCGAGATCCGTGGGGTCACGCTGACGCAGAAGGTCGTGCGAGGGGGCAGCTCCAGGGCGATCGGCCTGGTCAAGCCCAGCCCGTGCGCGAAGGACACCGACCGCGACGGGCTGACCGACACGAAGGAGGTCCGCGGGTCCACCCTCAACCAGCGGGTCGTGATCAAGGACGGCTCGTTCGTCATCGGCAAGCGTCGGTCCAACCCGGTCAGGAAGGACAGCGACGGCGACGGCCTGAACGACCGCCAGGAGGTCACCGGCAGCGCCAACACCCGCCACGGCCGGCACCGCACCGACCCCGTCGACTCCGACACCGACAACGGCACGGTCAACGACGGCACCGAGGTGCGCAAGGGGTCCGACCCGACCGACGTGCGCTCGGGGTAGGACGTCCGGGGCACGCCCGAGGCGGGGCCGGTGCGCCTCTGCTCGACACTCCTGGTGACGAGCAGGGCAGCGCCGGCCCCGCCTCGGTGTGCGGTGGCACCGTGCGCCCTCGGCCGTCCGCCGCGACGGGCTACTTGCGGGCCGGGCCGCCCCACGGTGCGCCGATCCCGTACGCCTCGTCCATGGCGCGCTGGTCGCGGTGGTAGGTGACCAGCCGCTCGGCCTTCATCTGACCGCCGCCGGTGTGGGTGAGCATGGCGACCGCACAGATCCGCAGCGGCTGGCTCTCGTCGAGCCGGACCTCGATCTCGGGGCCGCCCTGCTGGGTCACGCGGACGACGCCGTCGGCCTGCGACCAGTTGGCGACCCCCTCGTAGATCATCGCGTAGATGAGGATCCGGTCGAACTTGGCGGAGTGCTTCTCGTTGATCCGCATGGTCTCGCCCCCGGTGGCAGCGCCGCTGCGGTCGTCGCGGTCGAGCAGGATCCACGGCTCCTGGTCGTAGCTGCCGAACTTGTTGCCGAGCGCCTGGATACCGCTGATCTGGCCCGACGCGAGCACGTAGAGGCAAGCGAGGTCGAGGTCGATCCCCTGGCTCTTCGGTTGCAGGAAGCCGCGCTTCTGGCCCTTCTGCCCCTGCGGTGCCGCCTGGTTCCAGTCGAGGTTGACCACGAAGGCGCCGCCGCCACCCTTGGTGAGGTTGACCGACTCGCCGCGCTTGGTGAGCGTGATCTTGGTCAGTGACGGGGGTCTGCTCGCGGGCGGCGGTGGGGGGGTGGGTGTCGAGGCCGCCGGCGGCGGGGGCGGTGGAGGCGGTGTCGAGGCAGCGGGTGGCGGGGGCGGCGGCGGTGGTGGGGCCACGTCGCCCACCGAGATGCCGAAGTCGGTGGCGATCCCGGCCAGCCCGTCGGCGTACCCCTGGCCGACCGCGCGCACCTTCCACGCGCCCTGGCGCCGGTAGACCTCGACGCACAGCAGGGCGGTCTCGGTGGTGAGGCCGTCGGGGACGAACGTGGCGACCGCCGAGCCGCCGACCGAGACCGTCAGCGTCAGTGAGCCGAGCTGCGCGAAGGTCGCCGGACCGCTGCCGTCGAGACTCGCGGTCACCACGACGCGCTCGATGTCGGGCGGCACCTGGGCGGGGTCGACGTCGACCCCGTCCGCGCGGTGGCGCACGCCGCCAGCGGACGGCTGGTTGTAGAACACGAAGTCGTCGTCGCTGCGGACCTTGCCGGCCGCGGTGAGCAGCAACGCGGACACGTCGACCGACGCGCCCGCCTGCACGTGCACGGCGACCGGACCCGGCGGCAGCGCGAGGTTCTGGCCCTTGCCCAACGTCTGCGACATGCGCCGAGCCTACGGGCGCACCGTCGTCGGGACGGTGCGGCATACTTCGACCGTGCCGGTCTCGTGAGGGACCGGTCTCGCGGACGTGGTGTAACTGCAGCACGCTTCCCTTCCAGGGAAGGGGTCGAGGTTCGAATCCTCGCGTCCGCTCCATACGACGTGGCCACGGCGACGCGATCCGGAGGTGGCCGAGCCGGCGTCCGGGCGCCGTGCTGGACTTGGCTCCGTGACCGCGCGACCCGCCGCCCCCGACCTCACGGTCCTCGACGACCCCGTCGGCGAGGCGCTGCGCGGCCCGCACGCCCACCTGGCCCGTCGGCACGGCGGGGCCCTGGCCTACGCGCCGCAGGTCGCGTCGTTCGCCGCCGTACCGGCCACGCCGACGGCGGCCGACTGGGACGACCTCGGCCACCTCTACGGCGCCGGCAGCTTCGCCGAGGTGTTCACCGCGACGCAGACCCCGCCGCCGTCCTGGGTGTGCGAGCTCGACCTGGCGGGGTTCCAGATGGTCGCCACGCCCGCGACGCCGGTGGCTCCCACGGTCGGCACCGATCCCGACGTCGTCCTGCTCGGTCCGGCCGACGTCCCGGAGATGCTCGCCCTGGCGGCGCGCACCAGGCCCGGTCCGTTCTTCGCCAGGACCATCGAGATGGGCACCTACGTCGGCGTCCGCGACGGCGGCGCGCTCGTGGCCATGGCGGGGGAGCGGACGCACCCGCCCGGGGCGACCGAGATCAGCGCCGTGTGCACGGCTCCCGAGGCCCGCGGCCGCGGCCTGGCCTCCCGGCTCGTCCTCGACGTGGCCACCCGGATCTGCGCACGCGGCGAGCACCCGTTCCTGCACGTGGTGGACGGCAACCCGGCGATGCGCGTCTACGAGCAGCTCGGGTTCGAGGTACGCCGCCCGGTGCGGTTCCGGGGGTTCCGCGTCCCCGGATAGGTGGCGGCTCCGCAGCTGCGCGTACGGCGCCCGCCTGCGACCGGACCTGCCAGTTCCCCTACGAGCGAGCCACGCGTGAGTCGTCCTCGTCGGTGCCCCACGCGGCCACCGCGTCGTACGACGCAGCATCGAGCTCGACCAGGGTCCGGCCGAGCACGGCGTGTCCGGTCAGCGAGGCGAGCAGGTCGAGCCCGAGGGCCTCGTCGAGCGAGACGTCGCCCAGCTTGACCAGCACCTCCTTGCGCACCCAGAGACGGGCGAACGCGCGGACCCGGTCGTCCTGCGCGGCCACCCACGCCTGCTCGGCGGGCGGGAACAGGTCGAGCGGGAGGGGGCCGGCGCGCAGTACGGCGAGCGACTCGACGTCGATCGCGCACGGCACGTCGGCGACCACGGCCGCGACCAGCCCGGCGCTGCGCGCCCAGCCGACGTGGGCGCCGCCGCCGACCACCTGCGGCCGGCCGTGCTGGCCGCCGCACTCGGCGCAGGTCTGGGTGAGCCGCACCTCGGCACGGCCGGTGTGGGTGGCCACCAGGCGCTCGGCCAGGGGGCGGGCAGCGGCGGGGTCACCCGGTTGAACCACCGTCGTCACCTCGAGCACGACCCCATGGTGCCCGGCGTCAGAGCAGGAAGTGGAAGAGCGCGCTGCCGGACTCGACCGGCTCGACGCTGACCGGGCTGAGCTCGAGCCGCTCGCGGAGCCCGGCGAGGTCGTCACGGTCGACCAGCTCGATGCCGATCAGGGCCGGGCCCAGCTCGCGGTTGTTGCGCTTGACGTACTCGAACAGGGTGATGTCGTCGTCGGGTCCGAGGACCTCGTCGAGGAAGCGGCGCAGGGCACCGGGCTCCTGCGGGAAGCTGACCAGGAAGTAGTGCTTGAGGCCGCGGTGGACCAGCGAGCGCTCGAGGATCTCGCCGTAGCGGCTGACGTCGTTGTTGCCGCCGGAGACGACGCACACCACCGTCGATCCCGGCGGCAGCCCGAGGGTGTCCAGGGCGGCGGTGGCCAGGGCACCGGCGGGCTCGGCGATGATCCCGTCGCTCTGGTAGAGGTCGAGGATCTCGGTGCACAGCCGGCCCTCGTCGACCGTGACGACCTCGATCGCGTGGTCGCGGACCGGGCCGAAGGTGTGGACGCCGGCGCGACGCACCGCGGCCCCGTCGACGAACGAGTCGACGGTCGGCAGGTCGACGGGCTCGCCGGCCACGAGCGCCGCGGCCATGCAGGCGGCGCCGGCGGGCTCGACGCCGACGATCCGGGTCGGGTGGTCCCGCTCGCGGAGCCAGGTCGTCGTACCGGCGAGCAGACCGCCACCGCCGACCGGCACCAGCAGGGCGTCGGGGGCACCGCCCAGCTGGTCGACGACCTCGAGCGCGACGGTGCCCTGACCGCAGATGGTGCGGGGGTCGTCGAACGCCGGTACGAGGGTCGCGCCGGTGCGGGCGCTGTCGGCGTACGCCGCCTGGCTGGCCTCCTCGTAGGTGTCACCGGCGATGACGACCTCGACGCTGCCCTCGCCGAGGGTGGCGATCCGGTCGCGCTTCTGACGCGGGGTGGTCGTCGGCACGTAGATGCGACCGCGGGTCCGCAGGCGGCTGCTCGCCAGCGCGACGCCCTGTCCGTGGTTGCCGGCGCTGGAGCACACGACCCCCCGGGTCAGGGTGTCGGCATCGAGCTGGGCCATGAAGTTGTAGGCGCCGCGGATCTTGTAGGACCGGACCGGCTGCAGGTCCTCGCGCTTGAGCCAGACCTCGAGCCCGGTCAGCGTCGAGAGCCGCGCGCTGCGCTCGAGCGGGGTCCGCGTCGCGACCCCGGTGAGGCGTCGTGCCGCCTCCTCGACGGCCGTCGCCGACAGCGGAGTGGCGCCGGGGGCGTCGTGGTCCGTCACGCGTCGAAACTATCCGGGTCGCCCGGGGCGTCCGGAGGGGCCCGGGTCCGACGTGGAGCGGCGAGGACAACCGGGACCCGTGGCCGGGCGTCCTCCTTCGGTGACCACGACCGCGACCCCCCACGACCACCGGTGGTTCTCCCGTCACCGACGGACCGCCCTGCTCGGCACGCTCGCCGCCCTCGCGCTGACCGCGAGCGGATGCGCGAGCGAGCCCGGCGGAGGCGACGCCACGCCGGCCGCGCGACCCACCTCCGCTCCCGCCGCGTCGGCTGCCACTCCCAGCGAGCACGCAGCCGCCGTCCGGACGCCCGCGGCGAGCAGGTGGCGCCAGAGTGGCGAGGGATCGGGCGGGTCGGACCTCGTGCTCGTCGACGTGCGCGTGGGCGAGCACGAGAGGTTCGACCGGATCGTGCTGGAGTTCAGCGGCGCCGGGGCGCCGGGCTGGACCACCAGGTACGTCGACCACGGGGTCCAGGAGGGCAGCGGTGATGTCGTCGACCTCGACGGCGACGCCGTCCTGGAGGTCTTCGCCTCGGGCACGACCTGGCCGGCACCCGACTACTACGGCGGGCCGGGACGGATCCGGACGTCGGGCCACGACGGCCAGGTCGACGAGGTCTACGTCGGCGGCACGTTCGAGGGCTACACGCAGGTGCTCGCCGGGACTCGGGGCCGGGTGCCGGTCCGGGTCCTCACCCTCACGGGGCCTCCGCGCCTGGTCGTCGACGTCATGGACGAGGACGCCTGACCGTGCCCGGGACGACGGACGAGGGACACCGGACAGCTACGCGCTCGGCTCCCAGCCGAGCAGCTCGGCGATCTCGGTGGGCAGCAGGACGGGGTTGAACGGCTTGGAGATCACGCCGGCGACCGCCAGGTCGTCCCACGGCTGGTGACCGCCGATGCCGAGCTTGGCCGTGAGCAGGATGACGGGGATGTCGCGGGTGGCCTCGTCGGCCTGCAGTGCCAGGAAGGTCGCCCGGCCGTCCATCACCGGCATCATCAGGTCGAGCAGCACGGCGTCGGGGTGGTGCTGCCGGGCCAGCTCGACCGCGGCCGCGCCCCCGTCGGCGGCGATGACGTCCCACTCCGCGACGACCTCGAGGGTCAGCTGGGTGATCTCGCGGATGGAGTCGTCGTCGTCGACGATGAGGATCGTCGGCCTCGCGGGGGTGGTCACGGAGCCCCGGTACCCGATGCGGCGTCGGATCCCCCGAAGGTGCCGACGTAGTAGGTCTGCCGGTCGACGGGTGCGACGAGGACGTTGCCGGTACGGCCCAGGACGCGGCTGGCATGGACCCCGAACGACCGGTCGTCGTCGTTGAAGGCGCAGATGTCCCACCCGACGACCGCGTCGGCCTCGGCCAGGACCGCGCCGATCCGTTCGATCATCGCCGGGAAGGCACGGCTGCGTCGGTGGTCGCGGTGCACCAGCGTGAAGCCGACGTAGTAGACCGCGCCGCGGGCGACGTGGTCGGGGTAGTGGTGCGCGAAGTAGGCCGGGCTGATCCACGGGACGGTCTCGAGCTGGTTGGTCAGGGTGGACATGCCGACGGCGAGCCCGTCGCGCCTCGCGACGTACTTCTGGACCCGGGGATCGACCATCTCGGCCAGGAACTCGTCGCGGTGGAGCAGCTGGCGGGCGACGGCCCGGGTCTCCAGCTCGGCGAAGGTCTCGCGGTAGAGCGCGTAGTAGGACTCGGCGGTCTCGTCGTCGAGCTCGGCCTCCACCGTGACCTCGATCGCCGACGTCGGGCTCGCGGGGCTCTCGGCGCTCATGGCGTCGTCCAGCCGGCGACGGAGTAGGCGGCGATCGCGAGCGCGCACACCGGGGTCGTGGTGCAGTGCGCCGTCACGATGGCGGTGCTCACCTCGCCGTAGTCGATCCCGCGGCTGTGGGCCATGTCGGCCAGGCTGAGCCGGATCTGCTCGTCGACGGAGGCCTCACTGCCGCCGGTGTGCTCGACGAAGAGCCCCCCGAGCACGGGGTCGAAGACCCAGCCGAGCCCGGCCGAGACGACCTCGCCGGGGTGGTCGGCGTAGGCGACCGACTCGACGCAGTACAGCCGGTCGCCGTGGGTGCCGGCCACGGTCGTGGTGTCGCGGGTCAGGACGGTCCCGGGCGGGATGACCGACGACAGCACGATGAGGTTGAAGTTGGCGACACCCGCCTCGAGCAGTGCGGCGTCGAAGGCGGACAACAGGGTCCGTCCCCCGCCCACGGCCGTGCGGACCGTGATGTGGAGCGGAGCCGGGTCGGTCCGGGTCGGGGAGGTGTCGGGGGGGATCACGTCGCGTCTTTCGGTCTGGTGGAGTCGGTCTGCAGCAGCTGGAGCACGCGCTCCTCGACCCCGGCGAGGTCGACCCGGGCCTTGGTGAGGAACTCGGTCCGGCCGAGGGTGAGGCGGGGGCGGTCGTGGGGGAGGACCTCGTCGGCGCTGTAGACGATCACGTCGAGGTCGGCGGTCGCCGGGTCCGCCCTGAGTGCGTGCACGAGCTCGTAGCCGTCGCCCTCGGCGAGGACGACGTCGAGGATCACGAGGTCGAAGGTAGTGGTCTCGGCCGTCCGGAGGGCCTGGGCGGCGCCGGCGACGCAGGTCACGGCGACGGCGTGGCCGGCCAGCAGGGTGGTCAGGGCTGTCGCGAGGTCGTCGTCGTCCTCGACCAGGAGCACGTGGGGGGTCGCGGCACCGCGCGGCGAGCCCGCCGCCACAGCCGGTCGGCGCGAGGGACCGCGGTCGGGGCTCGGGAGCGTGAAGTAGACCGAGGTGCCCTCGCCCAGGACGCTCTCGGCCCAGATGCGTCCACCGTGGCGCTCGACGATCCCGCGGCTGATCGCGAGCCCCAGACCGGTGCCGCCCAGCGCGCGGGCGTCGGAGGAGTCGACCTGCTCGAAGCGGTCGAACACCGTCTGCAGCTTGTCCTCGGGGATGCCGCGGCCCTGGTCGCGCACGCAGAAGAGGACCCGGTCGTCCTGCCGCACGCTGCTCAGCTCGACGCCCTGGCCGGGGTCGGAGAACTTGATGGCGTTGTTGATCAGGTTGGTGAGGGTCTGGATGATCCGGTCGGCGTCGGCCAGGACCCGGCCGTCGCTGTGGGGGAGCTCGAGGCTGATGTCCTTGGTGTGGGCCATGCCGGACATCTCGGCGACCGCGCGGGCCAGGAGCTCGAAGGAGTCGACCGGGGCGACGGACATGGCCCGGGTGCCGGACTGGATGCGCTCGAGGTCGAGGATGTCGTTGATCAGCCGGCTCAGCCGCTCACTGCTCTCGAGGGCGAGGGTGGCCATCGAGCGCGCGCGGGGGGTCAGCTCGCCGAGCTTGCCGCTGGTCAGCAGCCCGAGCGAGCCGCGGATCGAGGTCAGCGGGGTGCGCAGCTCGTGACTGACCACGGAGATGAACTCGTTCTTCAGCCGGTCGACCTCGCGGCGCTGGGTGATGTCTCGGAACGCCACCACCGCTCCCCGGACCGAGTCGCCCTCGACGAGTGGGCTGGCGGTGATCTCGACGGGGAACTCCGACCCGTCCGCCCGGACGTAGACGTCCTCCTCGGCGTTGGTGACCAGCCCCGACCTGATCGCCTCGGCGATGTAGCAGCCGTCGTAGGGATGGGGATTGCCCTCGGCGTCCGGGGCGTGGAAGAGCTCGTGGACGCCGCGCCCGTGGAGCTGCTCCGAGGAGTAGGAGAGCGCCCGTGCTCCGGAGGGGTTGATGAAGGTCAGCACGCCCTCGGCATCGACCCCGTAGATGCCGTCGGCGACCGAGGCGAGCAGGGTCTCGTTCTCCCGCGCCATGCGCACCAGGTCGGACGTCTGCTCGCGCACCCGGTCCTCGAGGCGACGACGCAGCTGGGTGTTGTCGTAGGTCAGGACGACCTGACGCGCGACCGCGGCGACCACGACCAGCAGCCACAGCGTGATGCTGAGGACGTCGAGCCGGGCGGAGCCGAACCGCAGCTGGACGGCGAGCGCCACCAGCAGGCCGAGGCCGACCAACGCGGTGTCACGGACGTCGGCCCCGCCGCGCGACGACACCGTGTCGCTGGTGGTGGCGCGGTCGGCGTCGTCGCGCGAGCCGGCAGCCAACCCCGGGTACCACGCGCCCAGGGCGATGAGTGCGTAGCCGACGATCCACCCGAGGTCGATGTAGGAGCCGAACTGGAAATCGCCCTGGGCGACGCGCACCGCGAAGGCCAGGTCCGAGAAGCTGTAGGACGAGAAGCCCAGGGCCAGGAAGATGAGGGCGCCGCGGTCGGCGCCGCGCGATCGCAGCAGCAGCAGCACCGCCGAGACGATGAGCAGGATGTCGAGAGCGGGGATGATCAGCGGCAGCACGCTCGACCGGCGGTCGAGATCGACGTCGCGCAGCAGCTCGTCGTAGACCAGCGTGGAGGCGATGATGACGACGGCGCCGCTGATCACCAGGCCGTCGAGCGCGATGACGACCTTCTCGATGCCGCGCCGCTGGACGGTCGGGAAGCCGAACATCGCCGCGATGCACAGGAACAGCGCGACGAAGATGGTCACGTCGCTCACCGTGCTCGGCGAGTTCACGGGATCGGAGCCGACGGCGGCCGCCCAGCAGTTGCCGGCGGTGGCGACCAGGGACCCCACGAGGATCAGCCGCCACGACCGCGTGCGGCCGGCAGGGGTCCTCGTACGACGCCAGCTGGCGACCACGAGGAAGAGGCCACTGAGGACCAGGCCGAGGGCGCTCACGGTCTGGCGGGTGGGCAGCGAGGCGACTGCGGGGTGGAACGCCACCGCGAACAGCGCGCAGACCAGGGCCGTCACCAGCAGCACGACCCGGTCGCCGAGTCGGTGGCCACCCCTCGCGTCGGCGTCGACGGGAGGGCCTGCGTCAGGGTCGCGCACCGGCACCACGGACCGACCCGAGCGACTGCCGGTCGCGCCGTGTGCTCATGCTGACATCCTGGCTGAGGTGGAGTGAGGGACCGGCCGTGGGGGATCGGGCGGTTCAGACGATCGGACGACTCCACGTACCCGAGTCATCGTAGCGACCCGGCCGACCTGCGGCGTAGCTTCACCGGATGTCACGCCCGACACGTCGGGCACCCAGGACACGGTCAGCGCTCCCCGCTCGGCTCGGGTCGAGCGGCCCTCAGACCAGCCCGACCAGCGCCGCCGAGCGCTCCCAGAGACCGTCGACGATCTCCTGCCGGCGGGCCTGCTTGTTCTCCCGGCCGTTGACGGAGAAGCGGCTGAAGTAGTGGCCGTCGATGGCGGGGTCGGGGCCGCGCTCGACGAGCGCGACCAGGGGCGCGGCGCCGTCGGGGACGCTGATCGTGGCCAGCCGCTTCAGCGGGCTGCGGTAGAGCAGGCCCACGAGCCACGAGTCGCGGCCGAACGAGCTGCCGACCGGGCCGGGGTGCACGGCGACCGACCGGATCTGGTCGTCGGACCACCGCTGGCTGATGCCGCGGGTGAAGACGATGTTCATCAGCTTGCCGGTGCCGTAGGCGGGGAACTCGATCGCGCGACGGTGCTCGTAGTCGAGGTCGTCGAGCACGATCTTGCCCATCAGGTTGCCGATGCTGGACGTGTTGACCACCAGCGCCCCGCCGGTCGCCGCGAGCTGGGGGCGCAGCAGGTTGGTCAGCAGGAACGGCGCCAGGTGGTTGATCTGGAAGTTGGGCTCGTGACCGTCGTGGGTCTTGCGCGACGGCGAGAACGTGCCGCCGGCGTTGTTGAGCAGCACGTCGATCGTGGGCGTGCGCTCGGCCACCTGGGCCGCGAGGCGGCGTACGTCGTCGAGGCGCGAGAAGTCGGCGATCAGCGGGTCGGTGCCGACCGCCTCGGCGACCGGCGCGAGCTTGTCGGCGGAGCGACCGGTCACGAGGACCGTCGCCCCCTTGCCGGCCAGCACCCTGGCCGCCTCGGCCCCGATGCCGTCACTGGCCCCGGTCACCAGCACGGTCCGGCCGGCCATCGTCTGCTCGCTCATGCGTCGCAGCGTAGGAGGCACCGGGGACGGTCACCTCACCCCGTCCGGGTGGCGGTGATGCCTCCGTCGACCGCGATCGTCGCGCCGTGGACGTAGGCCGCCTGCTCCGAGACGACCCAGGCGACCGCGGCGGCGATGTCGTCCGGGGTGCCGGGCCGACCGGCCGGGGTGCCGGAGGTCATCTGGGTGATCACGTCGTCGGCGCCGTCGTTGATCGGCGTGCGGGTCGCGCCGGGGGAGACGGTGTTGACCCGGACGCCGCGCGGGCCGAGCTCGGCCGCCCAGCTGCGGGCCAGCTGCTCCTCGGCGGCCTTGGTGGCGGAGTAGAGCCCGACGAACGCGTGTCCGACGGTCGCCATCCACGACCCGATCACCACGATCGCGCCGCCGCCGGCCTCGATCATCGGCGGGGCGAGGGCGGCGGTGAGCACGTGCGGGGCGCGTACGTTGACGGCCAGGGTGGCCTCCAGGTCGGCGTCGGTGAGCGAGAACGTGTCGACGGGCGGGCAGAGGGCGGCGTTGTGGACCAGCAGGTCGACCGGGCCGCCCAGGGCCTCGGCCCAGGCGCCGGCCGTCGCGCGCAGGCCGTCCGGCGGGCCGGTGAGCTCCGAGGCGACGAACACGGCCGAGCCGCCCTCGCGTCGTACGTCGGCGACGACGGTCTCGCCGCGCCCGGCGTCGCGGCCGGTGACGACGACGTGCGCGCCACGGGCGGCGAGGAGACGGACGGTGGCGGCGCCGATGCCGCTGGTGGAGCCGGTGACGACGGCGCGGCGGCCGGCGAGGGACAGGGAGTCGGTGGTCATGCCCCCAGTCGACTGCCTGGCGGCGGATCGGACCAGGGCGGGCGCTGCCTGGTCACGGCACGACCAGGCAGGGTGCCTGCACCGCTCCTAGGGTGGGTCCATGCCCGCCGACCGTGCCGCCCTCGGTGAGTTCCTCCGCTCGCGGCGCGACGGGTTGACGCCGGCCCAGGCCGGGATCGACGCCTTCCCGGGTCCGCGTCGGGTGCCGGGGCTGCGCAAGGAGGAGCTCGCGGTGCTGGCCGGGCTGAGCGCCGACCACTACAGCCGGATCGAGCAGGGCCGCCAGCAGACGCTCACCGATGACGTCCTCGACGCGCTCGCGCGGGCGCTGCAGCTCGACGACGTCGAGCGGACCCACCTGCGCGACCTGGCCGCCCCCTCCCGACGTGGCTCGGCCCGGACGGCCGTCTGGGAGGCGCCGCAGCGGCCCGACCCCGGCCTGCTGCGCCTGATGTCGACCCTCGACCACGTCCCGGCGCTGCTGCTGGGTCGTCGCGGCGACGTGCTGGCCCGCAACGCGCTGCTGCCGGCGGTGCTGGGGCACGAGATGGCGCCGGGGTCGTCGCTGCTGCGCTGGCTCTTCCTCGACCCGGCGTCTCGCGAGCGGATCGTCAACTGGTCCGACTACGCCGCCGCCGCGGTGGGTGCGATGCGCTACGAGGTCGGGCGCCACCCGCAGGACCGGCGGCTCACAGCGCTCGTCGCCGAGCTGCGCGAGCGCGACGCCGACGTGGCCCGGTGGTGGGACGACCACGGCGTCACCGACCGGACGTCGGTGCCCAAGCAGATCGCGCACCCGGAGCTCGGGGTGCTCCGGTTCGCCATCGAGGCGCTGACCACGCCGCACGACCCCGAGCAGCGCCTGGTGGTCTACACCGTCGAGCCCGACTCGGACACGGCGCGCGCCCTGCCGCTGCTGGCGTCGTGGCACGCGACGGCGTCCGTCACGTCGTAGCGGCGACAGCCGGTCGTAGCGGCGACAGCCGGCGCGAAGGCGCCCACGGACGCCGGTGCGCTGCTTGACTGTCGCGATGAACGACTCGGCACTGATCACCGTCGGCCTGCCCATCGCGCTGGCCATCATCATGTTCGGCCTCGGGCTGTCGCTCACCGTCGACGACTTCCGCCGGGTGGCGCGCACCCCGAAGGCGGTGGCGGTCGCGCTGGTCCTGCAGGTGCTGGTGCTGCCGGTGGTGGCCTTCGGGCTGGTGACGGCCTTCGACCTGGACCCGTTGCTCGCGGTCGGTGTCATGCTCCTCGCGGCCTCGCCGGGCGGCACCACGGCCAACCTGTTCAGCCACCTCTTCCACGGCGATGTCGCGCTCAACATCACGCTGACCGCGATCAACTCCGTGATCGCCGCGATCACCATCCCGCTGATCACCAACCTCGCCATCGACCACTTCGACGCCGACGGTGAGCTCGGCCTGCAGACCGGCAAGGTGCTGCAGGTGATCGCCGTCGTGCTGGTGCCGGTGGCGGTCGGCATGGTCGTGCGGCACCGCTCGGAGGCCTTCGCCGCGCGCGCGGACCGTCCCGTGCGCGTCTTCTCGATCGCCGTCCTGGTCGCCGTCTCGGTCGGCGCGCTCCTCGGCGAGCGCAAGAACCTCGCCGACTACGTCGAGCAGGTCGGCCTGGTCACCGGACTGTTCTGCCTGATCAGCCTGAGCGCCGGCTACCTGGGCGCCAAGCTGCTGCGCCTCCCCGAGCCGCAGGCCGTCGCCAGCTCGATGGAGGTCGGCATCCACAACACCACCGTCGCGCTGACCATCGCGCTCAGCGTGCTCGACAGCACCGAGGTCGCGATCCCCAGCGCGGTCTACTCCGTGCTGATGTACGTCCTGGCCACGGCGTTCGGGCTGCTGGTCACCCGGCGGCACGGGCGGCGTACGGCGGCGGCCTGAGGCTGGACCCGGCGTCGACGACCACCTAGGTTGGACACGTGTCTGAACAGGTGTCCGTTCCGCGCTCGCAGTACGCCGACCTCTCCCGCGACCAGCTCGCCGCGCTGGTGCGCGACCTGCTGCTGATCGGCCAGCTGATCGACCGGTCGGGGATGGCGTGGTGCATCTCGGCGTTCGGCCGCGAGGAGATGGCGCAGGTCGCGATCGAGGAGTGGGGCTGCGCCAGCCCGATCTACACCCGGCGCATGCAGCGGGCCCTCGGCTTCGAGGGCGACGACGTGCCCACGATCTTCAAGGGTCTGCAGCTCGACATCGGGGCGCCGCACCAGTTCCTCGACTTCCGCTTCAAGATCCTCGACGCCTGGTCGGGCGAGTTCTGGCTCGACCACTGCGGCGCGCTCGCCGACGTGCAGCCGATGGGCGAGGACTACGTGCGCTCGATGTGCCACGACATCGAGGACCCCACCTTCGACGCCACGGCCGTGGCCACCAACCGGCGCGCCCAGATCCGCCCGCTGCACCGGCCGCCGTACGACGAGCCGCGGGGCGGCGCCGTCTGCCACTGGACGATCATCATCGACGAGAGCCACCCCGAGGCCCAGGACCTGCCGGGCCTCGCGGCGATCGGCGCGAGCGTGGCCGCGTCCGTCGAGCTCGCCCCGATCGACCCGGCCGACGACGGTCGCCCCGACTACGGCGGACCGGTGCTGTCGGACTTCCCGGCCGAGGCGTTCTCGCACTCCGCGCTGGTCCGCATCGCCGACGAGCTCTGCGTGCAGATGCAGCTGCTCAACCTGTCGTTCGGGCAGGCCGTGCGCGCGCGTGCCGACGACGACGGCCAGCTGACGACGATCCTGCGCCAGCAGCTCATCGGCATCGCCGGCGTCGCCGCGGGCCGACTGCGCGCCACCCTCGGCCTCGGCGCCGACGAGGCCGCCGCGCTCGAGGTGCTCCGACTGCTGCCGATGCTCGGCCCGACGGCCTACGTCGACGCGCGCGTCGAGGGCGACGCCCTCGTCGTACGCCGCTCGCCCGCGCACGACGACGGTGGCTGGCTCGCGCTGCTCGGCCCGGGGTGGACGGCGGCGCTCGACGCCGCCGTCCACGCCGTCGACCCGCGGTTCTCGGTCGAGGTGACCGGCACCGACGGCGAGTGGCGCGTCGTGGTCGTCGTCGGCGAGGAGCGCAAGGTCGCCGACGAGGTCGCCGTCACCCGCTTCTCCACCGGCGTCACCTGGCAGTTCGAGCCTCGGCACGCGTTGCCGCTGACCGTGGTGGGGCGCTGAGGGGGCCTGAGCGGGGAATCCCCGGCTGACCGGGGCATCCGCGCTACGGCCGGACGTGGGTCCTGAGGACTCAGGACTGCGTGGCCGGCGCCGACGGGGGCTCGGGCTGGTCGCCGTCGGCCTGCGGGGCCTGCGGGGCCTCCGGGGCGTCGGGCTGACCGCCGTCCGTCTGACCACCGTCCGTCTGACCACTGGGGGCGCCGGGGCCACTGGGGATGCCGGGGCCACCGGGGGCGTCGCCGCACGGCTGGGGACGCGCGGGCTCGTCGCCGGCCTTCGGTGCTCCGGCGGGCGGCTCGGGCCGGTCGCCGTCGGCCTTGGGGGGCTTCGGTGCCTTGTCGCCGGGCTGGGGGGGCTGGGGCTTGTCGCCGGCCTTCGGTGCTCCGGCGGGCGGCTCGGGCTTGTCGCCGTCGGCCTTGGGGGGCTTCGGCGCCTTGTCGCCGGCCCGGGGCGCCTTGTCGCCCGCCTTCGGCAGCTCGGGGGCGCCGGCCGGGGGAGCCGGGGGAGCCGGCGGTGCCGCGCAGGTGCCGGCGTCGTCGCCGTCCTGCGGGGTTGTCGTGGAGGAGTCGCCGGAGCCGTCCGAGCTGTCGGAGCCGTCGGAGGTCGGCGCGTCGGTCGCCGGCGCGGTGGGGGTGTCGCCCCCTCCGGCCTGCAGCGAGCCGGAGCCGGCCGCGGTCGACGACGAGGCGCGCACGGTGCTGCCGTTGTCGGCCAGGGCCGGGATGGTGACGGCGAGCGCCGCGCCGACCACGGCGAGGCCGGCGAGCCCGGCCACGAGCGGACGGCGACGCCGCGGCGAGCGGGCGGCGTACGCCGGGAACTCCTGGGTGTCGCCGGGGTCGCCGGCCCCTGCGGCGTGAGCGGTGTGGGCGGCTGCCTGCTGGGCCGCCTCGAGCTCACGGCGGCGTCGCATCGCGCGCAGCTGCTCGATCGGGTTCTGGTTCATGTCGTCTCCTCGTACGTCGGGTGGTTCGCCACCGCGTCGCTGCGGCGGGCTGAGCAGAACCTGGCTCGCCCACCTGAAGCGGACCTCAAGGACGACGCCGTACGGGGCTTTCTTGAGGAGGTCTTCAGTCGGGCTCGGCAGACTGGGCACATGAAGCCTCCGTCGTCGGCACCGCGCATCCTCGTGGTGGAGGACGACGAGACCATCCGCACGACGGTCGCGGCGTCGCTGCGTTCGGCCGGGTTCGAGGTCGAGGCCCGGTCCGACGGGGCGATGCTCGAGGACGACCTGGCTCGACTGCGTCCGGCGCTGGTGGTGCTCGACTGGATGCTGCCGGGGCGCGACGGCCCGCAGCTGGTCGACGTCGTCCGGTCCCACTCGCGCGCCGGGATCGTCATGCTCACCGCCCGCGAGGGGGTCGCCGACCGACTGCGCGGCTTCGAGGTCGGCGTCGACGACTACGTGTCGAAGCCGTTCGTCACCGAGGAGCTCGTCGCCCGGATCCGGGCCGTCCTGCGGCGCCTGGGCGCGGTGCCGGCGACGATCCGCGTCGGCGACCTCGCGGTCGACGAGGACGGCGGCACCGCCACCCGGGCCGGTGAGCGGCTGTCGCTGACCGCGACGGAGTTCCGTCTGCTCTGCTACCTCGCGCACCACCGCGACCGGGTCGTGTCGTCGGCCCAGATCCTCACCCAGGTCTGGGGGTACGACGACTACGCAGACAACCTCGTGCAGGTGCACCTCAGCGCCCTGCGCCGCAAGATGGAGTCGCACGGGCCGCGCCTGATCCACACCGAGCGCGGTCTCGGCTACGTCCTGCGCGCGCCCCGGCCGCTCGCGTGACCCGCCGTACGCCGGACGGCCTGCACACCCCGTCGCTGCGGCGCCGGGTGACGTGGGTCGTGCTCGCTGCGGTCACCCTGATGCTGCTGGTCCTCGGGGTCACCACCGACCTGGTCCTCGAGGCCCGGCTCAACGGCCAGCAGCGCGAGCGGCTCGTCGACCGCGCCCGGGTCGCCGACGCGCTCGTCGACCAGGTCGACGGTCGCGACCTCGCCCGCCGCCTCGAGGGCGACGGCGTCTCGGTCGTGCTCATCGGGCCGGACGGCGACGTCTACGCCGAGGGCCCGCTCGCCGGTGGTGCGGCGGCCGACGACCGCCCCGCCGGTACGCCGCCCAGCCAGCAGGCCGAGCAGCCGCAGGCGCCCGGGTCGGCGGCCCGACCGCAGGACGGTCGGGCGCCGACCCCGCCCTCGCGCCCGGCGCCGCGCTCCGAGGACCCCGAGGTGGTCGAGTCCGGCGACCTGCTCACGGTGACCCGCGACCTGGCCGACGGCAGTCGTGTCGAGCTGCTCTCCGACACCTCCGACGTGCAGGACACCCTCGGCCAGGTGCGGCTGGCGCTGCTGCTGGGCGCCCTGCTCGTGCTGCTCGCGGCGGCCGTCGCCGTACCCCTGGTCGTGGGCCGCGCGCTCGCCCCGCTCGGCCGGATCACCGAGGCCGCCCGCTCGATCACCGGCGGCGACCGCGGGCGGCGGCTGCGGCCCAGCCCGGCGACGTCCGAGCTCGGCCGGACCGCCACCGCCTTCGACGACATGCTCGACGAGCTCGTCGGTGCCGAGGCCCGGGCCCGCGCCGCGGAGGACCGGATCCGCACCTTCCTCTCCGACGCCGCCCACGACCTGCGGACGCCGCTCACCGGTGCCCAGGCCGCCGCCGAGCTGGTGCTGCGCGACGACCCGCCCAAGGCCGAGCGCGAGCGCGTGCTGACCACCGCCGTACGCGAGGCGCGGCGGGCCGGGCGGTTGGTCGACGACATGCTGCTGATGGCCCGTATCGACCAGGGCCTGACCCTGCGTCGCGACCCGGTCGACCTGCACGAGGTGGCCGCGGCCGTCGTCGCGGCGCGCGAGCCAACGGCGCCCGACGTCCCCATCGCGCTGACCGGCGCCCCGTGCACGGTCACCGGCGACCGCGATCGGCTGTCGCGGCTGCTCGGCAACCTCGTCGACAACGCCGTCAACGCCGTGCGCACCGTGCCCGCCGCGACCGCCGGTCCACGCGTGCGGATCGAGGTCGGCACGGTCGGGGGCACGGTCGGGCGCTGGGTCGAGGTCGTGGTCCGTGACGACGGTCCGGGCGTGGGTGTCGGGGACCGGGAGCGGATCTTCGACCGGATGGTCCGTCTCGACGGCTCGCGCGCCGACGTCGAGGGCGCCGCGGCGTCCGGCTCGGGCCTCGGCCTGCCGATCGCCCGCGGCATCGCCCGCGCGCACGGCGGCGACCTCGTCTGCGAGCCGACCGGACCCGAGGGGCGCGGCGCGGTGTTCCGGCTGACCCTGCCGGGGAGTCCGACGGCGGGGGCCTGAGCGCCCCATGTCCGGCGCCACGTCGAGAGCCGCCCGGCGCGGACGGCGCAGGTCGCTCAGCCGCGGGCGGCGAGGACCTCGCGGCCGCGCGGGGTGCTCGGGAAGCGCTCGATCAGCTCGCGCAGTGCGGCGGCGTCGACGTTGGCGCCGAAGGCCTCGGTGCCGGGCTCGAGGCGCACCCCGGCGGCCAGCTCGCCGGCCGGCACCGGGTCGAAGCCCATCAGGTCGACGAGGTGGCTCACCGCCGCCACGTCGGCCTCGGCGTCGCCGGCGACCGCGATGGCCTTGCGGTCGGGGTCGCCGGAGGGACGGGCCACGCTCTCGAGGTCGTGGTAGCCCATGTGGTTGAACGCCTTGACCACGCGTGCGTCGGGGAGGAGGTCCTGGACGACCTGTGACGTCGAGGTCCGCGGGTCGGTGAGGTCGTCACGCGGGCCGTCGACCTCCCACCAGTAGTTCATCGCGTCGACCACCAGCGCGCCGGACAGGGCGGTGGCCAGCGGGCCGGTCGCCACCGCCTCGAACTTGCCGAGCGGCAGGGCGAGCACGACGAGGTCGGCTCCCTCGACCGCCTGCGCGGCCGACACTGCTCGCGCGCCCGGCGCGAACACCTCGATCGTCAGGGCGATGCGCCCCGGGTCGCCCGAACCGGCGACCGCGACGTCGAGCCCGGCGGCGGCCCCGAGCCGGGCCAGCACGGTGCCGACCTTGCCGGCGCCCAGGATCCCTATCCGGGTGATCGGTGCGTGGTGCGTGGTGTCCATGCAGGGGGAACGACCTGGCGGGTCGGGTATTCCGGCGGTGGTCGCCTCCGACTCCGCCTGTGAGCCTTGACACGAGCCGCCGATCGGACAGAATGGACACGTGTCCAGTCAGGTGTCCGATCCGGTCGGACGGCAGTCGGGGGAGGAGCTCGTCTTCGACCCCTACGACTACGCCACCCAGGACGACCCCTACCCGATCTACCAGCGGCTGCGCGACGAGGAGCCCCTGCACCACAACCCCGAGCACGACTTCTGGGTGCTCTCCCGCCACGCCGACGTCGCGGCCGCGCTGCGCGACGACGCGACGTACTCCAACCGGATGGGCGTCAGCCTCGACCAGTCCGCCTGGCACCCCGAGGCCCACCGGATCATGTCGTTCCTGGCGCTCGATGGGCCCGAGCAGTCGCGGATCCGCTCGCTCGTCTCGCGCGCGTTCACCCCGCGGCGCGTCAAGGAGCTCATCCCCCAGGTGCAGGGCCTCACCGAGCGCTACCTCGACGCCGCCCTCGAGCAGGCCGGCCCGGGCGGCGAGCTCGACTGGATCACCGACCTGGCCGGCAAGCTCCCCATGGACGTCATCTCCGAGATGATGGGCGTCCCCGAGGTCGACCGCGACGAGGTACGCCGCCTGTCCGACCTGCTGGTGCACCGCGAGGAGGGCGTCCACGACGTCCCGCCGGCCGGCATGGAGGCCGCGATGACCCTCTTCGGCTACTACGGCGACCTGCTCGCCGACCGCCGTGCCCACCCGACCGACGACCTCACGTCCGCGCTGCTGCAGGCCGAGGTCGACGGCGACCGGCTCGACGACGGCGAGATCATCGCGTTCCTGTTCCTCATGGTCGTGGCCGGCAACGAGACGACGACCAAGCTGCTCGGCAACGCCGTGCACCATCTGGCCGCCCACCCCGACCAGCTGGCCGCGGTCTTCGCCGACCCCGACGAGCTGCTCGTGCCGTGGATCGAGGAGACCCTGCGCCACGACACCTCCTCGCAGCTGCTCGCCCGTCACCTGCGCGCCGACGTGACGCTGCACGGGCGCACCGCCCCGGCCGGGTCCAAGCTGCTCGTCTCCCTCGGGTCGGCCAACCGCGACGAGCGCGTGTTCAGCGACCCCACGTCGTACGACGTCCACCGCGACAAGGCCGAGCTCGGGCAGATCGTGAGCTTCGGCGGGGGCCGGCACTTCTGCCTGGGCGCCAACCTGGCCCGCCTCGAGGCGCGCATCGTGCTGGCCGAGCTGGTCCGCCGGGCCGCGTCGGTCGAGGTCGACGCCGAGCGCGCGGTCCGCGTCCACTCCACCAACGTCCGGGGCTTCGCCCAGCTGCCGGTCCGCGTCCACCTCCGGAGCAGCTGACATGACGAGCACCCTGCCCGCCACCGAGATCCCGACCGTCTCGATCGCCGTGCCCGACGA
Source organism: Nocardioides plantarum (assembly GCF_006346395.1). Classification (NCBI taxonomy): domain Bacteria; kingdom Bacillati; phylum Actinomycetota; class Actinomycetes; order Propionibacteriales; family Nocardioidaceae; genus Nocardioides; species Nocardioides plantarum. Next base: position 42,076 of record NZ_VDMS01000006.1, on the reverse strand, counting down.
GGACGGCCACGGACACCTCGCTGAGCTGCGGACCGACCCGGTCGCCCTGCTCGAACGCGTCCACGCCGAGTGCGGCCCGATCGGCCGGTTCCGGATCGCCGACAAGGAGGTGATCATGGTGACCGGCGCCGAGGCCAACGAGCAGTTCTTCAAGGCGCCGGAGTCCACGCTCGACCAGGCGGCGGCGTACCCTTTCATGACGCCGATCTTCGGCCACGGTGTCGTCTTCGACGCCTCGCCGGAGGAACGCCAGCAGGCGCTCAAGAACCAGGCCCTGCGCGGCGACCAGATGCGCGGCCACGCCACCACCATCGAGAACGAGATCAACCGGATGGTCGCCGAGTGGGGCGACGAGGGTGAGGTCGACCTGCTCGACTTCTTCGCCGAGCTCACGATCTACAACACCGCCGCCTGCCTGGTCGGCCTACCGTTCCGCGAGGAGATCGACCACCGCTTTGCCGAGGCCTACCACGGCCTCGAGCGCGGCACCGACGCGCTGGCCTACGTCGACCCCTACCTGGAGGGCGTGGAGTCCTTCGAGATCCGCGACCGCTCCCGCGCGACGCTCGTCTCGCTCGTGCAGGACATCATCGACCGCCGGGTCTCGACAGGCTCGACCACCGACAGGCGCCACGTGCCCAAGGACGAGCGCGACCTGCTCGACGTGCTGATCTCGCTCGACATGAGCGCCGACTACATCACCGGCGTCTTCATCTCGATGCTGTTCGCCGGTCACCACACGTCGTCCGGCACGTCGGCCTGGACGCTGATCGAGCTGATGCGCCACCCCGAGATCATGACCGGCGTGGTCGCCGAGCTCGACGACCTGTACGCCGATCGCCATGAGGAAGGGCACCGTGAGATCTCGTTCCGCTCGCTGCGCTCGATCCCCCAGCTGGAGTCGGTGATCAAGGAGACCCTGCGGCTGCACCCCCCGCTGATCATCCTGATGCGCCAGGTCGTCGAGGAGATGGAGCTCGCTGGGCACACCATCCCGGTCGGCACGATCGTGGCGTCCTCGCCGCGTGTCTCCAACCGGCTCGAGGAGGACTTCCCCGACGCGCAGTCCTTCGACCCGACGCGCTACCAGGACCCCCGCCAGGAGGACATGCAGAACCGCTGGACCTGGATCCCGTTCGGCGCCGGCAAGCACCGCTGCGTCGGCAACGCCTTCGCGATGATGCAGATCAAGGCGATCTTCTCGGTGCTGCTGCGCGACTTCGAGTTCGAGCTCGTCCAACCCGCCGAGACCTACCGTGACGACTACTCCAAGATGGTCATCCAGCTCCAGCGGCCCTGCCGCGCGAGGTACCGGCGGCGGCAGAGGTGACCCCCACGCCGGTCGAGGTGCGAGCGGAGCGAGCCTCGAGACTACCGAGCAGCGGGTCGGGTCGAGCGTCGGCTGCGGGGGTCTCGAGGCTCGTCGCCAGCGCTCCTCGCACCTCGACCGACGTGGGGGTGGAGGTGGGGGCGACGTGACCTTCCGCGTGGTCGCCGACCTCGACCTGTGCCAGGGGCACCAGATGTGCACCGGCGAGGCGCCCGACGTCTTCGACTTCGACGACGACGCCGATGTGGTGGTGGTGCTCGACGAGCGCCCCGACGAGTCCCTGCGGTCCGACGTACGGGCCGCGGTGCAGTACTGCCCAGCGATGGCGCTGGCCATGGAGGAGGAGTGACGATGGTCTCGACGAGCCCGACCCCCGACCTGACGAGAGCCGAGCTCGACGAGTTCTGGGAGTCCTGGTTGCAGGTCAACCGCGACGCCGAGCAGCAGGGCGACTGGCGCGTGATGGCCGAGTGGTACGCCGAGGACGCGTCGTACGGCTGGATGTACAGCCACGACGAGCACTTCATGGCGGTCGGGCGCGACCAGATCCGGGACTGGGCGATCGGCATCGAGATGGACGGCTTCGACGGGTGGCACTACGACTACCAGGCGACCGTCGTCGACGACCGCAACGCCATGATCGTGGGCTTCTGGAAGCAGCGGTCCGGCATCACCAACGACGAGACCGGCCGGGAGTACGAGATCCTCGGCATCGGTGGCTCGTGGTTCGGCGTCGAACGACAGACCTCCGGCGCCGACGTGGGCAGGCTCAAGTTCGCCTGGCAGCGCGACTGGTTCGACATGCCGTCGACCGCGCACACGTTCATCGAGATCCTCAAGGCCGGCAAGGCGCCCGCCACGCTGCTCAAGCGGATGGAGGTCGCCGGCCACGGCGTGCCCGGGCACTACCACCTCTCGGACATCCCGTCCCCGGTCTGGCCGCCGCCGGTCGAGGCCGGGATGTACCTGATCACGACCTCGACAGGCTCGACCACCGAGGGGACGTCGTGACCGTCTCGACAGGCTCGACGACCGCGTGGGCGCCTCCCCAGCAGTACGTCGACGGCAAGCTCGGCCCCGCGAGCGGGGGAGCGACGTACCCGATCCTCAACCCCGCCACGGGCCAGGAGATCGGGCAGGCGCCCGACTCGACCGTCGACGACGTCGACGCCGCGATCGGCGCCGCGCGCCGGGCGTTCGACGAGACCGACTGGTCGACGAACACCGAGCTGCGGGTGCGCTGCCTGCGTCAGCTGCACGCGGCGCTGCTGGAGGAGAAGGACGCCTTCGAGGCGCTCACCACCGCCGAGGTCGGCATGCCCGGGTTCATGATGGGCGCCGCCGGCTTCGACGTACCCGTCGAGGGCCTGAAGTGGGTCACCGACCTGCTGGAGTCCTACGCGTTCGAGACCGACCTCGGCGTCGCCGCCCCGATGGGCATCAAGTCCCGCCGGACCGTGCGCCGCGAGCCCGTCGGCGTGGTCGCTGCGATCACGCCGTGGAACGTGCCGACGCAGATCAACCTGGCCAAGGTCGGCCCGGCCCTCGCCGCAGGCTGCACCGTGGTGCTCAAGCCGGCGCCCGACACCCCGTGGGTGGCCTGCGAGCTCGGCCGGCTCGTCGCCGAGTGCACCGACATCCCGGCCGGTGTCTTCAACGTCGTCACGCCGCTCTCCAACGAGGTGGCCGCGGTGCTGTCGACCGACCCGCGGGTCGACATGGTGTCGTTCACCGGCTCCACCGACGTCGGTCGCGCGATCATGGCCGCGGCGGCCCCGACGCTGAAGAGGGTGTTCCTCGAGCTCGGCGGCAAGTCCGCCGCGATCGCGCTCGACGACGCCGACGTCGCCGCGGTCGCCGGCGCGACGGCGTTCACCGCCTGCATCCACGCCGGCCAGGGCTGCGCGATCACCACGCGCCTGGTGGTCCCGCGCGATCGGTACGACGAGGCCGTGCAGGTCGCCGCCGCGACGATGGAGTCGATCGGCGCCAAGGACCCGGCCGACCCGGGTGCCATCTGCGGCCCGGTGATCTCGGCGATCCAGCGCGACCGGGTCGAGGCCTACCTGAAGCTCGCGGTCGAGGAGGGCGGCACCTTCGCCACGGGCGGCACCGTCATCGACCAGGACGGCTTCTGGATCACCCCGACCGTGGTGGCCGGCCTCGACAACTCCTCGCGCCTGGCGCAGGAGGAGATCTTCGGACCCGTCCTCGTCGTCATCCCGCACGACGGCGACGACGACGCGGTCCGCATCGCCAACGACTCGGCGTACGGCCTGTCCGGCTCGGTCGACTCCGCGTCGCTGGAGCGGGCGAAGGCCGTGGCCGCGCGGGTCCGCACCGGCACCCTCGCGGTCAACGGCGGCGTGTGGTTCAGCCCGGACGCTCCGTTCGGCGGCTACAAGCAGTCCGGGATTGGCCGGGAGATGGGTGTCGCCGGGTTCGAGGAGTACCTCGAGACGAAGACGCTGGCGTTCCCGGCGTGAGCCTGCGAACGGTGGTTGAGGTGCGAGCGGAGCGAGCCTCGAAACCACCATCACGACGACGACATGAGCGAGTCGCGCACGCCGGGCCAGTGGGTTCGAGGCTCGTCGCTAGCGCTCCTCGCACCTCAACCGACGTAGGAGAGACAGGACCAGCATGAGCACCAGGTTCGCAGGCAAGGTCGCGGTCGTCACGGGCGCGGCGCAGGGCATCGGCGAGGCCTACGCGCGAGCGCTGGCCGCGGAGGGAGCGTCGGTCGTGGTGGCCGACATCAGCGTCGAGGCGGGCGAGAGGGTCGCGGCCGACATCGGCGGGCTGTACGTCCGCACCGACGTGTCGTCGGCCGAGTCGGCCGAGGCGATGGTGGAGGCGGCCACGGCGGCGTGCGGCGGCATCGACCTGCTGGTCAACAACGCCGCGATCTACGGCGAGATGGCCTTCGACCTGCTGATCAGCGTCGACTGGGACTACTACCGGAGGTTCATGGCGGTCAACATGGACGGCGCGCTGGTGATGACGCGCGCCTGCTACCGGTCGATGGCCTCGCGCGGCGGCGGCGCGATCGTCAACCAGAGCTCCACCGCGGCCTACCTCTACTCCGGCTTCTACGGCCTGGCCAAGGTCGGCGTCAACGGCCTCACCCAGCAGCTCGCGCACGAGCTCGGCGGGCAGGGGATCCGGGTCAACGCCATCGCGCCCGGCCCGACCGACACCGAGGCTACGCGCGTCCAGGCCGGCGACGCGGCGATGGACATCGTGCGCAACAGCCTGGCCATCAAGCGGATGGGCACCGTCGACGACATGGTCGGCGCCTGCCTCTTCCTGCTGTCCGACGAGGCGTCCTGGATCACCGGCCAGATCATCGCGGTCGACGGCGGACAGACGTTCCGGGCATGACGAGGCTGAGCGGGGCGACGCACCAACTCGCGCAATCGAACGGGTTGGTGGACGGATCGGCGCCCTGGGCTTCTCAACTCGTTCGATTGCACGAGTGGGTGGCCCGATGACCGCCGTCGGCTTCATCGGCCTCGGCAACATCGGCAGGCCGATGGCGCTGCGGTTGGCGGCGTCCGACCTCGACCTCGTGGTGTACGACGTCGCGGCGGCTCCCGTCGAGGAGCTCGTCGCCGCGGGGGCCAGGGCCGCGGCGTCCGTCGCCGAGCTGGCCGCGGACGTCGACGTGATCTGCGTGATGGTGCGCGACGACGACCAGGTCCGTGACGTGCTCGGCGAGGTGCTGGGGGTGTCGGGGGACCGGCAGACCGTCGTCATCCACTCGACCGTCGCGACCGACACCCCCGGCCAGCTCGCCGACGTCGCGGCGAGCCACGGCGTCAAGGTCGTGGACGCCCCCGTCTCCGGTGGTCCGATGGGGGCCGCCGAGGGCACCCTGGCGATCATGGTCGGCGGGTCCGACGAGGCGTACGCCGCCGCCCGACCCGCGCTCGAGGTGATGGGCTCCAAGGTCGTGCACGCCGGCCCGATCGGCTCGGGCACCAAGATGAAGCTCGCCCGCAACCTCCTGCACTTCGTGGCCTTCACGGCCGTCACCGAGGCACAGCGGCTGGCCGAGGCGGCCGGGCTCTCGCTGAAGGACCTCGGTGACGTCGTACGCCACACCGACGCGATCACCGGCGGTCCCGGCGCGATCATGTACCGCGAGACCACCGCCCCGATCGCCCAGGACGACTTCTGGCACGGGGTCTTCACCCACGTCGCCGACCTCGGCGAGAAGGACCTGCGCTTCGCCACCGCCCTCGCCGACGAGCTCGGCGTCGACGTACCGCTCGCCGACCTGGCGCTCACCCGCCTCCGACCCGGATTGGGACTCTGACATGGCTGACTCCACGGGCAAGTTCGACGACCTCCCCGAGAAGCGCCGCCTCGGCCTGGAGAAGATGGAGCAGGTCTACGGCTTCGAGATGACCGACGGGCAAGGCGACTTCTTCGGCTACACCGCCGACCACCTCTTCGCCGACATCTGGAACCGTCCCGGCCTCACCGACCGCGACCGCCGGCTGCTGCTCATCGGCCTGCTGATCGGCTCCAACCAGCACGACGTGCTGACGATCCAGGTCCCCGCCGCCCTGTCCTCGGGCGACCTCGACGCCACCGCCCTGCGCGAGATCGTCATCCTGGCCTGCCACTACGCCGGCTGGTCGCACGGCGGTCGCCTCAACTCGCTGGTCGAGGAGACCATCGCCAAGGCCGAGCGGGCCGCCAAGAAGGCCGCCGCCCAGGAGTGAGTCCCGGGCGACGGCCGACGGGCTACTTCCCGATCGCGTAGGTGTGCGTGGCCGAGCCGGCGGCGTACTGCGTGTCCCCGACGTAGCGCGCGGAGACGGACAGCCGGGTGGCCTGGGGGAGCTTGGCGACGGTGAACCTCGCGACGCCCTTGGTCAGCGTGGCGGTGATCTTCCTGCCCGCCACCGTCAGCTGCACCTTGCCGGTCGCGTAGGCGCCGGAGACGCTGCGCACCGAGACCTTGAGGACACCGGCGCGGCCACGCTTGAGCGTGCCCGAGGTGAAGCCGAGGCGGGAGGCCGACCGGGCCACCGCGATCTTGCTGACGGGCGTCGTGCTCGGCGCGAACAGGGTGGCGTCGCCGGAGTAGTCGGCGGCCAGGCTGGTCGCCCCGGCCTTCGTCGGGATCCACGAGACGGTCGCGGTGCCGTCGGCCCGCAGCGTGGCGGTGCCGAGCGTCTTGCCCGTGGTCCGCAGGGTGACGGTGCCGGTGGGCCGCGGCCCGCTGGGTCCTCTCGCCGTGATCGTGGTGGTGACCCGAGAGCCGCGCGTCGCCTTGGGCGTCGAGAGCGACAGCGTGGCCGCGCGGGCGGTGATGGTGACCGTGACCTCCGCCTGCGAGGTGGCGCCCCGGGCGTCGGTGACGGTGACGAGGAACGCGTCGGTGCCCGAGCGGACGGTCGGGGTGTAGGTCACCGTCCGGCCGTCCTGCGACACGACGGCCCGCTCGGAGCTGACGGCGCTGATGGTGACGGCGTCGTCGTCCGGGTCGGTGGCCCCGAGGTCGACGAGCGTCACCGTGACCGGCGTACCGGCGGTGGTGGTGACCACGACCGGCGAGACCGTCGGCGGGTGGTTGACCGGCACGACCGTCACGGTGACGGTGGCCGGGACGGAGGTGCTGAGCCCGTCGGAGGCCGTGTAGGTGAAGGTGTCGGTGCCGCTGAACCCGGGCGCGGGGGTGTAGGTCGCGGTGCCTCCGGCGACCTCGACCGTCCCGTGCTCCGGGGCGGCGACGGCGGCGTAGGTCAGCGGGTCGTCGTCGGAGTCGGTGCCGGCCAGCACGACGGTGACGCCGCTGCTGTCCTCGGTGGTGGTCGCCGACACGGCGGCCGTGGTCGGGCGGCGGTTGGGCGTCACCGTGACCGTCGCGGTGGCCGTCGTCGTCGCGGCGCCGTCCGAGACCGTCCAGGTGAACGAGTCGGTGCCGCTGAAGCCCGCCGCGGGGGTGTACGACGCCTGGGCGCCGGCCAGCGTCACCGTGCCGTGCATCGGCGCGCTGGCCAGGGCGTAGGTCAGGGTGTCGCCGTCGACGTCGCTGCCGCTCAGGGCGAGCACGACGGGGTTGCTCTCGCGCGTGGTGGCGCTCGCCGGGGTCGCGACCGGCGCGTCGTTGACGGGGGTGACCACGATCGAGACGGTCGCCGGTGCCGAGACCGTCGAGGGGTCCGAGGCGGTGAAGGTGAAGGAGTCGGCGCCGTGGAAGTCGCGCTCGGGCGTGTAGGTCGCCCGGTCGCCGGCGAGGCGGACCGTGCCGTGGGCCGGCCGGCGGCCCAGCGAGTAGGACAGCGGGTCGCCGTCGGGGTCGGTGGCCGTCAGGGTGACGGTCACGGGCTGGTCCTCGGGGGTGGTCACCTGGTCGGCCGCCGCGACCGGGTCGTGCGACACGGCGGCGGTCACCGTGATCGACACGGTCGCGGCCTCCGACGTGGCGCCGGAGGGGTCGCGGACGGTGTAGGTGAACGTGTCGGGGCCGGCGTACCCGGCGGTGGGGGTGTAGGTCGCGGTCGCACCGTCGAGGGCGACCGTGCCGTGGGCGGGCTGGGCGAGGACCGCGTAGGTGAGCGCGTCGCCGTCGACGTCGGAGCCGAGGAGCGTGACCGCCGTGCCGGCGCCGGCCGGCGCCGTGAGCGATGCCGCCGCGGCGACGGGCGGGTCGTTGACCGGGGTGACGGTGATCGTGACGGTGGTGTCGGCCGTGCCGCCGCGCCCGTCGGAGACGCGTACGCCGACCGCGTCGGTGCCGTGGAAGTCGGCGGCCGGGGTGTAGCTCAGCTGCGCCGGGGCGCCCTGGGTGATGCTCGCCGTACCGTGAGCGGGGCCGCGGCCGGAGACGACCGACCAGGTGAGCGTGTCCCCGTCGGCGTCGGTCGCCGCGAGGGTCGCCGTGACGGGGCTGTCCTCGGTGGTCGTGGCCGTGCGCGGCGAGGCGGTGGGGGCGGTGTTGGCGGGGCCGCTGCCGCCCGGGGCGTAGTCGGAGCCCGACGTGCTGCCGCAGGCGGGGCCCTGGCCCACGCCGTCGCCGAAGACCGACGTGACCCACTCGGGGTGGTCGATGAACGGGTTGCGGTTGTGCTGGTAGGTGCCGTCGACCAGGTCGTTGCGGGCCCGCTCGCGGTCGTCCGGCGGATCGGCCAGCGACCAGGCGACGAGCGTGGAGAGCTTGCCCATGTTGGGCGTGCCGGACTCGTTGCAGGTGCGGTCGTTCATCTTGAGGTTGAGCTCGCCGCTGTCGCCCTCGTAGCGCACCGCCATGTAGAGCAGGCCTCGGGCCAGGTCGCCCTTGGTGGCGTCGCGTCCCTCGAACGAGTCGGAGTCGCGGGTGCAGACGGCGCAGTCGGGCACCGTGCCGCTCGCGGTGTCGTCGAAGTCGAGGTTGCCGCGCGAGGAGTTGGTGGTGCCGAACTCCGGGCGCATGTGGTGCAGGTCGGTCCCGATCCCCGCGGACGTGCCGAAGTTGCCGTGGCTCTGCGGCCAGGTGTGCTCGCGGTTCCACGCCCCGCCGGCGCAGGACGACCCGCACCGGTTGCTGGCCAGGATGCTCGTGCCGGAGTAGAAGTCGATGAGGTAGCCGGGGCGCGCGGGGTCGGGATCGGTGACCGGGAGCGCGTCGTAGACGCCTGAGTAGCTCAGCTTCGTGTGGCCCTTGATGATCGTGTGGAGCTGGGCCGCCAGGGTCGCGCCCGAGAGGCCGCTGGTGCCGGCGTAGTAGGTGTCGGGGTCGTGCGGCGCGTCGCGTCGGGCGTCGGTGGTGGTGGCCGTGGCGGCGGGGGCGGCTTGGGCGGTGGCGGGGCCGAGCGCGAGCACGGACCAGACGAGCGAGACCGAGACGAGCGCAGCGGTCAGGCGGCGGTGAGCAGAGATGGGGGAACTCCTCGAGAGCGGTGGACGAACGCTCGAACCTAGTGGTCGCGAGCCCACCCGGAGCCCCGATCACTCAGAACTTCATCTGCCCGTCACATTCGGCCATCGGTCGACCGCGGCTACGCGGTCAGCCGACCGCACCCTCGACCAGTGCGAGGGTGCCGAGGTCACGCATGGCGGCACAGGAGCGCTCGACCATGGTCGCGAACATCCGGTCGCCGCGGGGGGTGCGGCCGGTGTAGACGCAGCCGAACACGGCGATCAGCGGGCCCTGCAGCATCGAGATGCGGTAGTCGAGCCAGCACTCGTCGAGGTCGAAGCCGGTGACGCCGTGCCCCACGAGCGCGGAGTGGTACGTCGCCACGACGGCCTCCTCGTGGTCGCGGCGCACGTCGGGCGTGAGGCCGGTGCCGAGCAGGAAGCCGAGGTCGCGCAACGGCGGCGCGATGGACGTGGTCTGCCAGTCGACGGCGACGCAGCCGGCCTCGCCGTCGCGGCGGAACATCAGGTTGTCGAGGCGGTAGTCGCCGTGCACCAGCGCGAAGTGGTCGGCGCGCGCCAGCAGCCAGGGGCCGGCCAGCGGCACCGTCTCGCGCAGCGTGGCCTGGTCGTCGGGGGACAGGCCGGCGCCGGCGTCGGAGAGGTAGAGGTCGATCGCCGAGCCGTAGAACTCGGCCAGCAGGTCGGCGTCCTCCTGCTGGTTGAGCTTGAGGTCGTCGAGCTCGAGCAGCGACTCGTCGTCCCAGCGCGGTCCGTGCAGCCCGGCGAGGTTGGCGGCGGCGTCGTGCGCCTGCGCGGGCGTGCAGCCGGCGAGCTGGTCGCCCTGGGCGTGGTCGGCGAGGTCCTCGAGCAGCAGCACCACCTGCGAGGTGGTCTCGTCGTAGGCCGCGTGGTGGCAGGCCGGCACCCGGATCGCGACCGTCGGCGCGACCTCGTCGTAGAAGCGCACCTCGCCCCGGTAGGCGCCGCCCACGATCGACCGCGCGGCCGGGTCGGCCGCACCGAGCTTGGCGACCACGGACGTCGGGACGCCGTCGCCGCCGAGCTCGAGCCGGTAGGCCTCGCCCATCTGGCCGGTGCCGATGCGGGTCGTCCGGACGGACCGGACGCGGTGGCCCAGGGCCTCGGAGAGCCAGGCCGCGCCGATGGCGTCGATGTCGCCGGGGACCGCGAGCGGCGGCGGCGGGATCACCGCCTTCCCCAGCCCGGGTTGGCCGTGAGGGCGTCGAGACCGTCGGGCCGGATCGCCCGGTAGGCCTCGAGGACCGGCGCCAGCTCGGTCGGGGTCGCGCCGTGCAGGATCACGCTGTCGGCCCCGGCGTCGAGCTGGTCGACGACCCGGCGTGCGCACTGCGCGGCCGAGCCGGAGGCGGCCGCGGCCAGCCACGCGTCGGGCAGCACCTCGGCGAGGTGGCGCAGCTCGTCGGTGGTGCCGACGGCGTCGAAGGCGCCCGGGTAGCCCTGCACGAGCGGGTCGTCGCGGAAGCGCTCGTAGTCGGCGAGGTCCCAGCCGTTGGCCTTGACCAGCACCCTGCCGTAGCCGGTGAGGTAGGTCGCCAGGCGCCCGACGAGCTTGCGCAGCCGCTGCTCCTCGGGGATCGACTCCTCGACCGTCGCGAGCACCGCCCACACCCGCACCGACGCAGGATCGCGACCGGCCTCCTCGGCCGCCCGGCGTACGACGCCGACCGAGCGCGCGAGGGTCTCGTCGGTGAGGAACGTGTGGAGCACGACGGCGTCGGCGACCCGACCGGCGAGCTCGAGCGACCTGTCACCGATCGCCATCAGCATGATGGGGATGTCCTCGTCGAACGACGGGTCCTGGCTGAGGTAGGGGTAGGCGCCGGCGGGGCCGTCGTGGCCGAACGCCTCGCCGTGCCACAGGCGGCGGTAGATGCCCATCGCGTCCTCGATCTGGGCCGAGGTGATCCGCTGGACGCCCATCACGTCGAAGAGCAGGTCGAAGCCCCGACCGAGCCCGAAGGCGTAGCGGCCGCCCGACATCCGGTGGGCGGTCATCGCCAGGGTCGCGGTGACCAACGGGTGTCGGGTGGCGTGGTTGGTGGCGGCGGTGCCGACGCCGAGGGTCGTGGTCGCCGCGACGGCGGCACCGGCCATCACGCCGGCGTCCTTGACGTTGAAGCGCTCGGACAGGAACACGCTGCCGAGCCCGAGCCGCTCGCCGAGGCGGACCTCGTCGAGGAGGTCGCGTGGTGCGGCCGAGTGGCCGGCGAGACCGTAGAACCCCAGCTCGGGAAGGGAGCCGGCAGGGACAGTACTGGACACGTGTCCAACCTAGGTGGACAGGTGTCCAGTTGGCTAGTGCGTCGGGGCGGCGCCCCGCAGGACCAGGTCGACGACCTGCGCGACCTCGCCCTCGGTGATCGCCTCGCTGCGCCAGAGCAGCCGGTAGTAGGCCGAGCCGGTCACCAGGTCGAGCAGGAGGTCGCCGTCGACGTGCTCGGCGACCTGGCCGGCGCCCTTGGCGTGCTCGACCCAGGTCAGGCCCTCGGCGCGGATCTCGGTGAGCGTGGCGCGGAAGGACTCGTCGATCCCGGGGTGGCCGGCCTTGGCGGCGAGCAGCTCGGCGGCGGCGCGGCGTACGGGATCGCGGGCGAAGGCGCGAGCCAGGGCGGTGAGGGTGCCGACCAGGTAGGCGCGCAGCGAGTCCGGCGCCGGCAGGTCGGCGCCGTGGTGCGGACTGCCCGGGACGCGGGTGACCGCGAGCAGGATCTCGTCGACGTCGGCGAAGCGCCGGTTGACCGCGGGCAGGCTCACCCCGGCCCGGGCGGCGATCCGGGCCCGCGAGAGGCCGGATCGCCCGTGCTCCTCCAGCAGGGCCACGCACGCCCGGACGACCTTGAGGTCGATCGTCTCGTCCCGGGGCCGCGCCATGGGCCCATGTTACGTTAGCCAGACTATCGAAACGACGGAAGGACACGCCATGGTCGGCATCACGAGGTACGGCGCCACGAGCGGCGAGCACCGGGTGGAGCTGGAGTTCGACAAGCGACTGGTGGTGATGAACCGGGCCCGGCTCCTCGTCGACGGCCAGGAGGTCGACTCCGCCAAGGTCGTCTACGGCGACCGCGACCTGCGCGCCACGCTGGCCGACGGCGCCGAGGTCGTCATCCGCCTGCACTCCGGCATGAACGGCGAGCTGACCCGCGCCCAGATCGAGCGCGGCGACGGCCGGTGGGAGGACATGCAGCCCGTGACCGGTGGGTGATCCCGGGGAGCGGCCCGGCTCTGCTTGGCTGGGCCCATGACACGCCTGCTTCTCCTCGGTTCCGGCGAGCTCGGCCGTGAGGTCGCCCTCGAGGCGGCCCGCCTCGGCCTCGAGGTCGTCGCGGCCGACCGGTACGACGGTGCCCCGGCCATGCTCGTGACCCCGCACCGCCGGGTGCTCGACATGACCGATCCGGTCGCGCTCACGGCGCTGGTCGACGAGGTGCGGCCCGACCTGGTCGTGCCCGAGGTCGAGGCGCTGGCGACCGAGGCGCTGCTGGCGCTCGAGGCGGCCGGCACCCACGTCGTACCGACCGCGCGGGCCACCCGCCTGACGATGGACCGCGAGGGCATCCGGCGGCTGGCGGCCGAGGAGCTCGGGCTGGCCACCTCGCCGTACCGCTTCGCCTCCAGCGAGGCCGAGTTCGTGCAGGCCGTCGCCGAGATCGGCACGCCCTGCGTCGTGAAGCCGGTGATGAGCTCGAGCGGCAAGGGCCAGTCGACCGTGCGGTCCGGCGACGACCCGCTCGTCGCCTGGGCCTACGCCCGCGACAACGCCCGCGTCCAGGGGCGTCCGGTGATCGTCGAGGGCTTCGTCGACTTCGCCTACGAGATCACCCTGCTCACCGTCAGCCACGTCGGCGGCATCTCCGTGTGCCCGCCCGTCGGGCACGTGCAGGAGGCCGGCGACTACCGCGAGTCGTGGCAGCCGCACCCGATGAGCCCGGTCGCGCTCGAGCGCGGCGAGGAGATCGCCCGCACCGTCGTCGCCGCCCTCGGCGGCCACGGGCTGTTCGGCGTCGAGCTGTTCGTCACCGCCACCGACGAGGTGCTCTTCAGCGAGGTCTCGCCGCGGCCCCACGACACCGGCATGGTGACGATGATCAGCCAGCCGACCAGCGAGTTCGCGCTCCACGTGCGGGCGATCCTCGGCCTCCCGGTCCGCGCCGACGACCTCGTGGTCGCGACGCCGTCGGCGTCCGCCGTGGTCCTGGGCACCGAGGCCGGCGTGCCGTCGTACGCCGGGCTCGAGGAGGCCCTGGCCGTGCCGACCGCCCAGGTGCGGGTCTTCGGCAAGCCCACCTCGCACCCCGGGCGCCGCCTCGCCGTCGCGCTCGCCCAGGGCGACACGGTCGATCAGGCCCGCGAGCGGGCGCGGGAGGCCGCGGCGGCGGTGCGGGTGACGGTGGGCTGAGGTCCGCGCGACCCTCAGACGTGCGAGATCTCGCCCGCGCCGCCGGACCTGGTGTCGAGCGAGCGGCCGATGACCAGGCGCTGGATCTGGTTGGTGCCCTCGAAGATCTGCATCACCTTGGCCTCGCGCATGAAGCGCTCGACGGGGTAGTCGCGGGTGTAGCCCGCGCCGCCGAGCACCTGCACGGCATCGGTGGTGACCTTCATGGCGTTGTCGGTGGCGACGAGCTTGGCGATCGACGCCTCGCGGCCGAAGGGGAGCCCGGCGTCGCGAAGCCGCGCGGCGTGCAGGGTCGTGGCGCGGGAGGTCTGGACGGCGGCCTCCATGTCGGCCAGCACGAACCCCAGGCCCTGGTGGTCGAGGATCCGCTTGCCGAAGGCGGTGCGCTGCTGGGCGTAGGCCAGCGCGTGGTCGAGTGCCCCCTGGGCCAGGCCGGTCGCGACGGCGGCGATGCCGAGGCGCCCGGAGTCGAGGCCGGCCAGGGCGATCTTGAGCCCGTCGCCCTCCTCGCCGAGGCGTCGAGCAGCGGGGATCCGTACGCCGTCGAAGCGCATCGTGGTGGTGTGCGAGGCCGTCAGGCCCATCTTGCGCTCGGGCGGGTCGGAGGACAGCCCGGCGGCGTCGGCCGGGACCAGGAAGCAGGAGATGCCACGGGCGTCTCCCGGCTCGCCGCCGGTGCGGGCCATGACCTTGTAGAAGTCGGCGTTGCCGCCGTGGGTGGTCCAGGCCTTCGCGCCGTCGATGACGTAGTCGTCGCCGTCCCGCCTGGCCGTCGTACGCATCGCGGCCGGGTCGGAGCCGGCGTGGGCCTCGGAGAGGCAGTAGGCGCCGAGCAGGTCGCCGGCGAGCATGTCGGGAAGCCACTGCTGCTTCTGATCCTCGGTGCCCTGGGTGTAGAGCCCGAAGCAGGACAGCGCGTGCACCGAGACGCCCACCCCGACGCTCGCCCAGACCGAGCCGATCTCCTCGAGGACCTGCAGGTAGACCTCGTAGGGGACCCCACCGCCGCCGACGTCCTCGGGGTAGGGCAGCCCGAGCAGGCCGGTCTTGCCGAGCATCCGGAAGACCTCGCGGGGGAACGTCTCCTCCGCCTCCGCGGAGGCGACCTGGGGGAGCAGCTCCTCGGTGCAGATCTGGCGGACCAGGCGCAGCAGGTCGGCGTGCTCGTCGGTGTCGAGGACTCTACGGGCAGGCATGCGTCCGAGGCTAGCCCGCGACCGACCCCGCCCCACCCCTCCGTCTGGTTGAGTGCCGGTCATGAGCGACGAAGAGCAGCCCGCCGTCCTGGTCGAGGCCCGCGACGGGGTCCAGATCATCACCATCAACCGCCCTGGGGCCCGCAACGCCCTCAACGGTGAGGTGGCCCGCGGCATCGCCGACGCCGTCGACGAGCTCGACGCGAGCGACGAGCTGCGGGTCGGCGTCCTGACCGGCGCGGGCGGCACGTTCTGCTCCGGCATGGACCTCAAGGGCTTCCTGACCGGCGACCTTCCGCTCGTCGAGGGTCGCGGCCTGGGTGGCATCACCGAGCGCCCGCCCCGCAAGCCGCTGATCGGTGCCGTCGAGGGGTACGCCGTCGCCGGCGGCTTCGAGCTGCTGCTCGCCTGCGACCTCGTCGTGGCCGCCGAGACCGCCCAGCTCGGGGTCCCGGAGGTCAAGCGCGGGCTCGTCGCCGGCGCGGGCGCGGCGATGCTGCTGCCCCAGCGGATCCCGCCCGCCATCGCCCTCGAGCTGCTCCTGACCGGCGACCCGATCACCGCCGCCCGCGCCGCCGAGCTCGGCCTGGTCAACCGGGTCGTCCCCGAGGGCGGTGCCCTCGACGGCGCCCTCGCCCTGGCTGCGCAGATCGCCGCCAACGGCCCTCTCGCCGTCGCCGTCACCAAGCAGGTCGCCCTCCAGTCGCCCGACTGGTCCCACGCCGACCGCTGGGCCAAGCAGGGCGAGCTGATGACACCGGTCTTCGTCTCCGCCGACGCCGCCGAGGGCGCCACGGCGTTCGCCGAGAAGCGCCCGCCGAGGTGGACGGGCCGGTGACGCCACGCCGGTCGAGGTGTGAGGAGCGCTAGCAGGTGACGCCAAGCCGGTCGAGGTGTGAGGAGCGCTAGCTGTTCTATCCACGGAGGTTGAGCATCCAGGGCGTGTCCTGCGGGCGTAGGTGAAGGCCCCTGAGTGAGATGTGGAGCTACCACAGCAAACACGTCTCACCCAGGAGGCCTTCGTGTCCCACGCTACCCATGGCAACGCTGTTCTGACTCCTCGCGGGCGGCTGATGTTGGCCCAGCTCGTCGTTGATGAGGGATGGACCTACGCCCGTGCCGGCGAGCGGTTCTCGGTTGGCACCACCACCGTGCGTCGTTGGGTCCAGCGCTACCGCGATCACGGCCTCGACGGCATGCATGACCGGTCTTCACGTCCTCATCGCTCTCCGCACCAGACCAGCCGTCGACTCGAGCGACGCATCCTGGGGCTGCGGGTCTCACGCCGGTGGGGGCCGGCCCGCATCGCCTACCACCTGCACCTGAACCCCTCGACAGTCCACAAAGTCCTCACTCGCTACAAGTGCCCGCGGCTGAGGTGGACCGACCCAGCCACAGGCATGCGCGTCAAGAGCATCGATAGACGTTCCTACGTCCACGACGCCCCCGGCGACCTGGTCCACGTCGACATCAAGAAGCTCGGCCGGATCCCGACCGGCGGCGGGTGGAAGAAAACCGGACGCGTCATCGGCAATCGCAACAACAAGCGCGAACGCCCTGGCTATGCCTTCATCCACCACGCCGTCGACGATCACTCCCGCCTGGCCTACTCCGAGATCCACTGCGATGAGCAGAAGGAGACCGCAGTCGGGTTCTGGCAGCGCGCCCGGGCCTGGTTCGCCACCCACGGCATCACCATCAAAGCCGTGTTGACCGACAACGGGTCTTGCTACCGATCCAAGCTGTGGGCCAACACCCTCAACGCTGCGGGCATCAAGCACCGTCGGACCCGGCCGTATCGCCCGCAGACCAACGGCAAGGTCGAACGGTTCAACCGGACCCTGCTCGAGGAGTGGGCCTACGCCATCTCCTACGACTCAGAGGCCGCCCGCGCAGCGGCCTACCCCGCCTGGCTGCATCACTACAATCACCACCGCGGCCACACCGCACACAAGGGTCACTCACCAATCACCCGCGTGCCCAACGTCCCCGGGTTCAACAGCTAGCGACGAACCTCGAGACCACCGCAGCGTCATGGCCCGTCTCGCTCGTCCCGATCACCCCGTTCGGTGGCATCGCGGTCCTGGACCGCCTTGCGGCGTGACAGCGGGACCAGGGCCTCGAAGTCGCCCCGGATCAGCGCCTCCCGCTTCTTCCGTCCCCACCCCTGCACGCGCTTCTCGAAGTCGAAGGCCTGCTGGATGCTGTCGAACTGGGCCGCCCAGACCAGCTCGACGGGACGCCGTCGACGGGTGTACGCCGCACCCAGGTCGGGGGAGCAGCTGTGCTCCCAGAGTCGACGTTCGAGGTCGATGGTGCTGCCGACGTAGTAGCTGTCGTCGGCACAGCGAAGGATGTAGGTCCACGGCACGGGTCGCACTGTCCGGGCTCACCTGGGTGGTCGCAACCACCGGCGCGGGGCCTGTGGATGGGAGCGTTTGTGAGGGTCGGGTGGGTCGGCTGGGGTGGTCTCGAGGCTCGTCGCCGGGGCTCCTCGCACCTCGACCGACGTGTGCTCGTCGCCGGGGCTCCTCGCACCTCGACCGACCGTCGGGTGCCTACAACCCGGCGACGGACCCCGCATCGACGCGGTAGTTGGCGCCGTTGACGAAGCTGGCCAGGGCGGAGCAGAGGAAGACGACGACGGCGGCGACCTCCTCGGGCTCGCCGCGGCGGCCGAGCTCCATGTAGGGGCGCTCCTCGGCGAGGAAGGACTCGATGGCCTCGTCGAAGGAGGTGCCGTTCTCGTCGGCGCGCTTCTCCATCATCGCGTCGGTCATCGGTGTCGCGACGAACGCCGGCGACACGGTGTTGATGAGCAGGCCCTCGTCGGCGTACGAGCGGGCCAGTCCGCGGGCGAAGGACAGCAGGCCGGCCTTGGAGGCGCAGTAGGGCAGCTCGTCGTCGTAGGGCTGGACGGCGTCCTCGCTGTTGATGTAGACGATCCGGCCCCAGCCGCCGTGGCGCAGCGAGGGCAGGAACGCCCGCGTGACGCGTACGGCGGAGAGCAGGTTGGTGTTGATCGCCTCGATCCAGTCGTCGTCGCTGATCTCGTGGAAGGGTCCCGTCGCGCCGGTGATCCCGGCGCCGCTGACCAGGATGTCGACCTCGCCGGCCAGGTCGGCCACCGTGGTCGCGAGGTCCTGCGCGGCCTCGTCGGTCGACAGGTCGCAGGGCACGGTGAGCGGGGTGGGCAGGTCGCCGGGCAGCCAGGCGACGGCCTCCTCGAGGTCGCCGGCGTCCTTGTCGACCATGACGACCTGCACGCCCTCCTCGAGCAACAGCTTGGTGATGTGTCGGCCCATGCCGCCCGCACCGCCCGTGACGACGGCGGTCTTGCCAGAGATTCCGAGGTCCATGGCTCCACTCTGACCCAGGCGCCGGTGGGCTCCGGTCACCCCCACAGGTGTCCGGAACCCCCACGGCACCTGCCTAGGTTCGGCAGCATGGTTGAGACCTCCGAGCGGGCTGTCGAGCGCCCGGGCCCCCACGTCGTCGTCCTCTTCGGCGCCAACGGCGACCTCGCCAAGCGGATGATCTACCCGGCGCTGGCCAAGCTCGGCGCGGCCGGCCGCCTCCCCGAGGCGTACGCCGTCATCGGCACCGGCCGCCACGACGTGGACGACTACGCCGGCGTCATCGATGAGGCCGTGAAGGACGCCGTCGAGGACAGCGACCTGGCCGGACGCGCGACCTTCCAGACCTCCGACGCCGACGACGGCGCCGACCTCGCCAAGGCCGTCGAGGCGGCCGAGAGGAAGGTCGCCGAGGAGGCCGGGGTCGACGTCGCCGACGTACGCCGCCTCATCTACCTCTCCGTGCCGCCCGGCTCGATGACCGACATCGTCGCGATGCTCGGCCGCGAGAAGATCACCGACCGCGCCCGGCTCGTGGTCGAGAAGCCGTTCGGCGTCGACCTCGAGACCTCGCGCGAGCTCGACGCCGCGATCAAGGACGTCGCCGACGAGGGCGACGTGTTCCGCGTCGACCACTTCCTCGGCAAGGAGGCCGTGCAGAACGTGCTGGCCCTGCGCTTCGCCAACCGGCTGCTCGGCTCGGCCTGGAACCGCGACCACGTCGCGTCGGTCCACATCGACGTGCCCGAGACACTGGGGCTGGAGGGGCGCGGCAGCTTCTACGAGACCGTCGGCTGCCTGCGCGACATGGTCACCACCCACCTGAGCCAGATCCTCGGCTTCGTCGCGCTCGACCCGCCCGCCGACCTCACCGCCGAGGCCGTGCGTGACGCCAAGGCCGCCGTCTTCGAGGCGCTGCGGCCCTTCAGCAAGGACGACACGGTCTTCGGCCAGTTCGACGGCTACCGCGACGACGACGACACCGACGACGACTCGCGGGTCGAGACCCTCGTCGCGCTCACGGCGTACGTCGACAACGAGCGCTGGCAGGACGTGCCGTTCCACCTGCGCACCGGCAAGGCCATGGCCGACGACCAGCGCACGGTGACCGTCCGCTTCCGCGAGCCCGACCCGGCGCTGTTCGGCGACACCGGCGACGACGGGCACCCGCACCAGCTCGTCCTCGACCTGGCCGACGAGGCCAAGGTCGCAGTAGAGGTGCGCGGCAAGCGGCCCGGGCCCGAGCTCGAGGTCGCGCCCGCGACCCTGACGCTCGACTACGCCGAGGACTTCCCCGACGACCACCCGCTGGCGGCCTACGAGCGGATCCTGCTCGACGTCTTCCACGGCGACCAGCTGCTGTTCGCGCGCGCCGACGAGGTCGACCGGCTGTGGCAGGTGAGCGCCCCCCTGCTGGAGGACCCGCCGGAGGTGCAGACCTACGAGCAGGGCTCGTGGGGACCGACCCCGCCGTGGGAGCGCGCGTGACCGACTGGCCGCCGATCGCCGCCCACGGACTGATCGGCGACCTGCGCACCTGCGCGTTGGTCGGCACCGACGCCACCGTCGACTGGTTCTGCGCGGGCCGCTTCGACTCCGCCAGCGTCTTCGGCAGCCTGCTCGACCCCGACGCGGGGTCGTGGACGATGCAGGCCGTCGACGGGGCGACGACGACCCAGCAGTTCTACCTGCCGGAGTCCAACATCCTGGTCACCCGGCTGCTGACCGAGCGCGGCGTCGCGGAGGTCCAGGACTTCATGCCGGTGCTCACCGCCGACGACCCCGACCACCGCCAGCGTCTCGTACGCCGCGTGGTCGGCGTACGCGGCACGATCACGCTGCGCACCTGCCTGGCCGCCCGCCCCGACTACGGCCGCGCGACGCCCGAGATCATCGAGGTCGCCGACGGGGGCGGCCTGGTCATCGCCGGCGACGGGGTGCGGCTCGGGCTGACCGCCGACGTCGACCTGGAGGTCGACGGGCCCGACGTACGTGCCGAGATCGAGGTGTCCACCGGCGACACCGTCACGTTCGTGCTCGAGGTGCTCGACCCCGACGACGTCTCGACAGGCTCGACCACCGACGGGGCGACCGACCCCGACCACCTGCTGGCCGCCACGTCGGCGTTCTGGCAGGGATGGCTGCGCCAGTCGACGTACGCCGGCCGGTGGCGCGAGATGGTCAACCGCTCGGCGCTCACGCTCAAGCTGCTCACCCACGAGCCCAGCGGCGCGATCATCGCCGCCCCGACGACCAGCCTGCCCGAGGAGATCGGCGGCGGGCGCAACTGGGACTACCGCTACGTGTGGATCCGCGACGCGGCGTTCAGCCTCTACGCGCTGCTCAAGCTGGGCTTCACCGACGAGGCCGCACGCTTCATGGAGTGGCTGTCGCGGCGGATGGGGGAGATCTCCCACGACGAGGAGGACATCGGCCCGCTGCGCGTCGCCTACGACATCGACGGCAACATCCCCGGCGAGACCGAGCTCGACCACCTGCGCGGCTACCGCGACTCGCAGCCGGTGCGCGTCGGCAACGCCGCGACCGGGCAGCTGCAGCTCGACATCTACGGCGAGCTGATCGACTCGGTCTACCTGTTCAACAAGTACGGCCCCGGCATCAGCCACGACTCGTGGCGCGACCTGCGTCGCATCCTCGACTGGGTGATGGACAACTGGGAGCGCAAGGACGCGGGCATGTGGGAGATCCGCGACGAGCCGCAGGCCCACACCACCTCGCGGCTGATGTGCTGGGTCGCGGTCGAGCGGATGATGCGCATCGCCCGCCAGCGCGGGCTGCCCGGCGACGTCTCGGCGTGGTCGAAGGTGCGCGACGCGATCTACGAGCGCATCCAGGAGCGCAGCTGGGACGACGAGGTCGGCGCCTACATGCAGAGCGAGGGTGCGTCGACCGTCGACGCGGGGGTCCTGCTGATGCCGATGGTGAAGTTCGTCGCGCCCAACGACCCGCGGTTCGTCTCGACGCTGAAGGTGGTCGAGGAGCGGCTGGTCTCCGACAGCCTGGTGTTCCGCTACGACCTCGACGAGGCCACCGACGGCGTCGACGGCGCCGAGGGCACCTTCTCGCTCTGCTCGTTCTGGTACGTCGAGGCGCTGACCCGGGTGGGTCGCCTCGACGAGGCCCGGCTCGCCCTGGAGAAGATGTTCACCTACGCCAACCACCTCGGCCTGTTCGCCGAGCAGGTCGGCCTGACCGGGGAACAGCTCGGCAACTTCCCGCAGGCCTTCACCCACCTGTCGCTCATCAGCGCGGCGACCAACCTCGACGGAAAATTGGGATGACCCACTACGACCTGATCGTCATCGGCGCCGGATCCGGCAACACGATCGTCGACGACCGCTTCGACGACCGCAGGGTCGCGATCGTCGAGAAGGGCCCGTTCGGCGGGACCTGCCTCAACCGCGGCTGCATCCCGTCCAAGATGTTCATCTACGTCGCGGACCTGGCCGAGTCGGCCCGGCGTGGTCCCGCGCTCGGGCTGCCGACCGAGGTCGGCAGGGCCGACTGGACCGCGATCCGCGACCGGATCTTCGCCCGGATCGACGACAACGCCGAGTCCGGTCGCGACTACCGCGAGGACGCCGACAACGTCGACGTCCTGGTCGGCGAGGCCCGCTTCGTCGGAGAGCGGCGGCTGGTGGTCGACCTCGCGGACGGCGGTACCGCCGAGATCACGGCCGACCAGGTCGTGCTCGCGTCGGGGTCCCGCCCGGTGGTCCCGCCGATCGACGGGCTCGACGACGTGCCCCACGAGACCAGCGACACGATCATGCGCATCCCCGAGCTGCCCGCCCGCCTGGGGGTGATCGGCGGTGGCTACGTCGGGTGCGAGCTCGCGCACGTGTTCGCGGCGTACGGCAGCGAGGTGGTGCAGGTCGAGAGCGCCGACCGGCTGCTCTCGACCCAGGACGCCGACATCGCCGCCCACTTCACCCGGGGCGCGCAGCAGCGGTACGACGTACGGCTGGGCACCAAGGTCGAGCGGGTCTCGCGGACCGCGGGCGGGGCGGTCACGCTGCACCTCGACGACGGCTCCGAGGCCGAGGTCGACGTGCTGCTGGTCGCGGTCGGCCGCCGGCCGAACTCCGACCTGCTCGAGGTCGACAAGGCCGGCGTCGAGACCGACGACAAGGGCCTCGTCGTGGTCGACCAGCACCAGCGCACGACGGCGCCGGGTGTCTGGGCGCTGGGCGACGCCAGCAGCCACGAGCCGCTCAAGCACGTCGCCAACCAGGACGCCCGCGTCGTGCAGGCCAACCTGCTCGCGACGTACTCTGGCTCGTCCGAGCTGGTGACCAGCGACCACGACGTCGTCCCGCAGGCGGTCTTCGCGCACCCGCAGGTCGCCGCCGTCGGGCTGACGGAGGCCGAGGCCCGCGAGGAGCACGGCGACCACGACGTCGTCGTCGCCCGCCACGACGTCGCCGACGTCGCCTACGGCTGGGCGCTGGCCGGCGACCTCGACGACGACCCGGAGGCCGCCGGCTTCGTCAAGCTGGTCGCGCTGCGCTCGACGGGCCGACTCGTCGGGGCGCACCTCGTCGGCCCGATGGCGTCGGTGCTCGTGCAGCCGCTGATTCAGGCGATGGTGCACGACCTGCCGGTGAAGGGGCTCGCGCGCAGCCAGTACTGGAT
This sequence comes from Nocardioides plantarum, assembly GCF_006346395.1. Taxonomy (NCBI): domain Bacteria; kingdom Bacillati; phylum Actinomycetota; class Actinomycetes; order Propionibacteriales; family Nocardioidaceae; genus Nocardioides; species Nocardioides plantarum. The sequence continues at coordinate 19,243 of NZ_VDMS01000006.1, read as the reverse complement.
CCACCCGAGCCTGGCCGAGGTCGTCGAGAACGCCCTGATCGGCCTGGAGTCCGCGCTCGAGGACTGAGGACCCCCGGTGGACGGGTCGCGACCAACTCACGCAATCGAACGAGTCGGGGGCGGGGTTGCGGGGTTTGCGGGGCCCAACTCGTTCGATCGAACGAGTCGGGCCCGCTCCGGCGGTTCCCCGGGCGACCGACCCGTTCGATTGCGCGAGTCGGTGGGCGGTACGACCCGTCGTCCGTGAGCACGGTTACGGTTCCCTGCATGGCCGAGTCGTTGTCCCGTGAGCTGATCCTGCCGGCGCGTCGGTTGGCGGTGCCCGAGAAGCCGTCCGACCGCCAGCTGGCGGCTGCGGCCGCGCAGAGCGCCGACGTCTGGAACGCGACGCCGCGCGAGTGGCTGACCCAGCAGGTCGTCCGGCTGGCCGTGGCGGCCGTGCTGCAGTCGCAGGTCGAGCGCGGCGGTGAGGCCCACGCCGACCAGGCGACCCTCGGCGACGTCGCCAAGCTCTTCCGCCCCCACGTCGGGCTGGCCGCCCAGGCCTTCCGCCTCGGCGTGGTCGAGGCCGTCAACGCCGGCGTCCCCGCCGCCGTCGACCCGCTGCGCGAGTCGCTGCGCCGTCTCGGCGTCACCGGCCGCGAGCCGCTGGTGATGGTCGCCCTCGGGCTCGACCGGGTGCCGGCCGGAGCGGGCGAGGAGTTCTGGAAGGCCGCGCGCGTCTCCACCACCGTGACCGCGGTCGTCGACGCCATCGCCGCCGGCCACCACGGTGCCGTCGACCTCGGCAGGCTCGACCGTCGCCAGCTGGCCCGCGCCGACGCGCTGGTGCTCGCCGGCGGCAAGGTCACCCCCGTCTCGCTCGTCGTCCCCCCGGCCAAGAACGGCGGGTGGCTGCAGGTGCCGGTCGCCCTGACCAAGCCCCGGCGGCGCTCCGCCGAGGAGCTCGCCCGCGGCGGCAAGGTGGCCGGTGGGCCGGTCGAGGTCGTCCTGCGCGCCGACGGCTGGACCGAGGTCTTCGAGACCGCCCTCGACGCGCTCAGCGCCGCGATGCACCAGCTCGACGGTGGTACTCGCCCCAAGGGCCGCGTGTCGGCCGCCACCGACTCCCTGGTCAGTCGCCTGGTCGGGGCCCGCAAGCGCCCCGTCGCCGAGGTCGTGGCGTCGCTGCGTGCGGTCGACGAGTTCGTGCTCGAGATGTTCGACCACCAGGTCACCATGACCGACGTACGCGTCGCGGTGCCGGTGCTCGAGGACGACGGCCTTGCGCAGCTGTGGCTGTCGCCCGAGGCGCTGGCCGGTCCGCTGGTCACCGGCGCGGCCGACCTCTTCCTCGGCGGTCACGCCGAGTCGCGCCCGGAGCGCGCGGCGGGCCGCGGACGTCCCGGCGGTCGTGCGGGGGGTGGTCGTCCCGACGGTGGTCGTCCCGAGGGCGGCCGTCCCGAGGGCGGTCGCGGTCGCGGGCCGCGTCCCGAGGGTGGTCAGCCGTCCGGCGAGCCGCGCCAGGGCGGTCGTCGTGGTCGTGGCTCGCGCGGCCCGAAGCCGGCCGCGACCGAGTCGACCGAGTCGACGCAGCCGGCCGCGGAGCCCGCCACCGCTCCCGAGCCGACCCCGACCCCGCAGGCGGAGGTGCCGGCCCCCAACCCACCGGCCGCGCCCGTGACCCCGGAGCCGACCGCGCCCGAGCAGACCGCCCCCGAGTCGACCGACTGACCACGGGCCTCACGAGGTGATCGCCCGCCGCCTCCTCAACCGAGCCGTGCACGCCGCCTGGACGTGGACCCAGCGGGTCGGCGATGTACGCCCCGGCACCAATCTCGGCGACCGCTTCGGCGCCCTCGGCGACGGCACCTCGATCGCGTTCCCGGTCGGGACCCTGATGAACGTCGGCTCGATCCACGTCGGTCGAGAGACGCTGGTCGGGCGCCACGTCACGCTGTCGGTCGGCTACGGCGCGGGCGACCCGGGAGCCCGCCCGCGCGGTCTGGTGATCGGCGACCGCTGCGTCATCGGCGCCCGCAGCACCCTGACCGCCCACGAGTCGATCGAGCTCGGCGACGACGTGTGGCTCGGCCAGGACGTCTTCGTCTGCGACGCCAGCCACGGCTACCAGGACCCCGCGACCCCGATCGGGCGCCAGATGGGCCCGCACGCACCGGTACGCATCGGCGCCGGCACCTGGATCGGGCACGGTGCGATCGTGCTCCCCGGGACGACGATCGGCCGCCACGTCGTCGTGGCCGCGGGCTCCGTCGTCCGCGGAACGGTCGAGGACCACGCCGTCGTCGGCGGCTCCCCGGCCCGGGTGCTGCGCCGCTTCGACGCCGGCCTCGGCTGGGTGTCGCCGTCAGGCGACGTACGGCCGGTGCTCGACGCCTCGCCGAGCTGACCGGCCTGACCGAGCTGACCGAGCTGACCGGTCGACCCGCGTCAGGACTGCAGGGTCTCCAGGTCCGCCAGCAGCGACGGGTGCGTCGGCGTCCAGCCGAGCCCGGCCCGGGTGGCCGCGCTGGAGGACGGCTGGTCGGTCGCGAAGATCGGGCCGAGCGGCCCGAACGTCTCGTCCGGCACCGGCTCGACGGGCAGGCCCAGGCGGCGGCCGATGACCTCGGCGATGTCGCGGACCGCGTCGCCCTCGTCGTCGACCGCGTGCCACGAGGTGCCGGCCGGGGCGGACTCCAGGGCCAGCCGGAACAGCACGGCCGCGTCGAGCGCGTGCACCGCCGGCCAGCGCTGCGTGCCGTCGCCGGGGATGCCGGAGACGCCGGTGCTGCGTGCGATGCCGGTCAGCAGGCCGGCGAAGCCGCCGTCGCCGTCGCGGTGGACCGTGCGCGGCAGCCGGACCGCCGAGGTGCGGACGCCGCGCGCCGCGAGCTCGAGGGTGGCGTTGACGGTGCGTCCGCGCCCGCCGACCGGGCCGTCGACGGGCAACGGGTCGGCCTCGGTCGACAGGCGCCCGGGAACCCACGGCGTACCCGAGACGACGACGAGAGGTCGGTCGCTGCCGACCAGCGCCTCGCCCAGGGTGGTGATCGCCGCGGTCTCCTCGGCGACCGACCGCGCGAGCGCCTCGGGGCTGCTGAAGTCGTTGCTGAACGCGAGGTGGATGACGCCGTCGGACTGCTCGGCGCCGGCACGGACAACGTCGAGGTCGGCGATCCCGCCGCGGATCGGCGTACCCCCGGCGGCCTCGACGGCCCGGGCCGACGCCTCGGAGCGGGCCAGGGCGAGGACCGTGTGGCCGTGGGTGAGCAGCTCGGCGACGACGGCGGTGCCGATCAGGCCGGTGCCGCCGGTGATGAAGACCTGCATGGGGTTCTCCTGGGGTGACGAGAGTGATGGGACTGATGTCCCATCACCGTAGCACTGATGGGACAAGTGTCCCATCACGTAGGATCACCGCATGGCACGGTGGGAACCAGGCGCGCGCGAGCGGATCGTCCTGGCTGCCGTCGACCTGTTCACCGAGCGGGGGTACGACGACACGACGGTCGCGCAGATCGCGGAGCGGGCCGGCATCACCAAGAGCACGTTCTTCCGCCACTTCCCCGACAAGCGCGAGCTCCTCGCGGCGGGGCAGGAGACGCTCAGCCAGCTGCTCGCCGAGGGGATCGCCGAGGCGCCGCCGACGGCCAGCCCGCTCGAGGCCGTCGCGGCCGGGCTCGAGCGCGCGTCCCACCAGATGGCGCCCGTCAACCGCGAGCTCGGCCCGCGGATCGCGGCCGCCATCGCGGCCAGCACCGAGCTGCAGGAGCGCGCCGTCCTCAAGAACGTCGGCCTCGCGGCCGCGATGACGACCGCCCTGGTCGACCGCGGCGTGCCCGAGGCCGTCGCCCACCTCGCCGCCGAGCTGGGCGTCCTGGCCTTCAAGCGCGGGTTCGCGGTGTGGTCCGAGGGTGAGCGCGACGAGTCCGATGCGCTTGCGCCTCACACGCTGGCCGCGCTCGACGAGCTGCGGGCTGCCAGCGCGTCACTGGGCTAGGACGCCGCCGGCCCTAGGGCTTCGCCTTGCCCCGGCGACGCGGGGCGGCCGAGCGCGGGGGGCTGGCGCGCATGTGGGCGAGCGCCGGCTCCAGCATCGTGGCGAGGGCGCGCACGTCGGTGTCGTCCAGGGTCGCGAAGAGCTGCTCGCGGACCAGCTCGATGTGGCCGGGGGTCGCGCGGTCCAGCCGCTCGCGCCCGGCGTCGGTGATCGTCACGGTGACGCCCCGGTCGTCCTCGGGTGAGGGGTTGCGCTCGACCAGCCCCGCCCGCTCCATCTGCGTGGCCTGATAGGTCAGGCCGCTGCGGCTGTAGACCACCTCGTCGGCCAGCTCGGTCATCCGCAGGCTCCCGGTCGGCGAGTCGAGACCCAGGCGCGCCAGCACCTTGAACTGGACGTAGGTGAGGTCGGCGGCCTCGCGCAGCTGCTGCTCGATCCGGTGGCGCAGCAGGGCGACCGAGTCCATCAGCGCGAAGTAGGCGCGCAGCTGGTCGTGGTCGAGGGCGAGGTGGTCGTAGGGCTCCGCGAGAGACACCCCGCCACTCTAGGCGAATGTTCACATTCGAAACACTTGCTTCGAGTTCGAAGCACAGCTAGCGTAGTAAGTGCTTCGAGTTCGAAGCAGTCCGAGATGCCACCACCACGAACGAGGAGTCACCATGAAGGCAGTGCGTTTCCACGAGTACGGCGAGCCCGAGGTCCTGCGCGTCGAGGAGGTCGACGTGCCCGTGCCCCACGAGGGGCAGGTGCTCGTGCGCGTCGCGGCCACGTCGTTCAACAGCGTCGACGGCAACATCCGGGCCGGGGGCATGCAGGGCCCCATCCCCCTGGACCTGCCGCACATCCCCGGCCTCGACGTGGCCGGCACCGTCGAGAAGCTCGGTGAGGGGGTGGACGGACTCCGGGTGGGCGACCCGGTCATCGGCTTCCTCGCCTTCGCCGACGACGGTGCCGCCGCCGAGCTGGTCGTGGTGCCCGCGGCCACGCTCGCCCCCGCACCGACCAGCATCCCGCTGGTCGACGCGGCGGCGCTCCCGGTGGTGGGCCTCACCGCCTGGCAGGCCCTCTTCGAGCACGCCGACCTGCGGGCCGGTCAGCGGATCCTGGTCAACGGCGCCAGCGGGGCGGTGGGTGGCTACGCGGTCCAGCTGGCCGCGGCCGCCGGCGCCCACGTCATCGCCACCGCGAGCCCCGCCGACGCGGACCGGGTCCGGGCGCGGGGGGCCGACGAGATCGTCGACCACACCGCCGGTGACGTGACGACCAAGGTCGGGGAGCCGGTCGACGTGGTGCTCAACCTGGCACCGGTCAGCCCGGACCAGCTCGCCGCGCTGGTCACCCTGGTCGCCGACGGAGGGGTGGTCGTCAACACCACCGTCTGGATGCCCGCGCCCTCGGACGAGGCTCGCGGCGTCCGCGGGATCGACCTCTACGTCCGCAGCGACGCCGCCCAGCTCACCGAGCTGGCCGCCCGGGTCGACCGCGGCGAGCTCACGGTCGACGTCGCCGAGCGCGCGACGATGGCTGATCTCGCGGACGTCCACACCCGTGCGGCCGCCGGCGGGCTCACCGGCAAGGTCGTCGTCACCCCGGTGGCGTAGTCCGACACCTGGCCGTCAGGGACGCGCCGACCGTTCGGCCCGACGCCCCAGTCGGTACCCGAGCCCGGCGGCGAGGGTGAGCAGCCCGACCACGGCCACCACCCAGCCGACGATCTGCTGGCGCGAGACGAACCTGGCCGCCGAGGTGCCGGACGCATCCCAGAGCGAGGACCAGCTCGAGTCGTCCAACGGCGTGTAGGCGAACCAGCCGACGTCGGCGGGTGGGGCCGGTGCCGTGAGCGCGACGACGATCCCGCCGATCACGAGGACGACGCCGAGGACCCACCAGGCATGACGCATCACGGGACCAGTATCGACCGCACCTAGGCCGATCGACGTCGTGGGCGCGACACCATCAGCCAGCACCCCGTCAGCGAGATGGGCACGGTCAGCACGGCCATGAGCGCCACGGCGCCCGTCCGGCGGGTCTGGCAGGCCGACACGGCGTCGTCGTACCCGGGAGCCCGTCCCACGTCGTCGACCCCGTCGCCGACGCTGCTGGCGTTGGCGTGGGGCCACCCGGCCACCGCCACCGACGTGCACACCGTGCCGGAGCGTGGCTCGGCCGCGTCGCGCTCGAAGTTGACGTGCGGTGGGTAGAACGCCAGGAACGCGATGATCGTGGCCAGGACGAACAGCGCCAACCAGGCCAGGGTCGGGGCCAGGTCGCTCCAGATGCTGGGACGGGTCGGCTGGTCGGAGTCGGTCACGGGCGCCCATCCTGCCATCGGGACAGTCGGCACCGACGCCGCAGGAGACCGTGCCGGAGCACTCCCTAGGCTGACCCGGTGACCGACCTGGACCCGAGGACGCCGGTGCTGGTGGGCGTCGGACAGACGATCGAGCGGATCGACGACGCCGACTACGTGGGCCTCTCGCCCGTGGACCTGGCCGCCCGCGCCGCGCGGGCGGCGCTCGCCGACACCGGTGCCGACCCGGCCGCGCTCGCGGCGCTGGTCGACGTGGTCGCGGCGACGCGGCAGTTCGAGAGCTCGACGCCGCTGACCGCCGTACCGTTCGGCCGCTCCACCAACGTGCCGCGCTCGATCGCGCAGCGGGTCGGTGCCGACCCGGCGCGGGCGATCCTCGAGATCGGCGGCGGGCAGTCGCCGCAGAGGCTGGTCACCGAGCTGGCCGGCGAGATCGCGGCGGGACGGGCGGACGTCGTCCTGGTCGCCGGCGGCGAGGCGATGTCGACCCATCGCCACCTCGCCGGACCGGGGCAGCCCGACTGGTCCGAGGACCCGGGTGGGCAGCTCGAGGACCGCGGCTACGGCCTGCGCGGGATGGTCACCCGCCGGTCGCTGGTCCACGGGCTGCACGAGATCGCCGGCATCTACGCGCTGGGCGACAACGCCCGCCGGGCGGCGCGCGGCGAGACGCGCGACGAGTACGCCGCGTCGATCGGCGAGCTCTTCGCGCCGTTCACGCGCGTCGCCGCCGCCAACCCGTACGCCGTCGCGCCGACCGAGATCGCGGCCGGCGACCTGATGGCCGTCGACGAGCGCAACCGGATGATCGTGGCGCCGTACACCCGGCTGGTCGTCTCGCGTGACCTGGTCAACCAGGGGGCGGCCGTCGTGCTGACGTCGGTCGCGACGGCCGAGCGCCTCGGCATCGACCGCGAGCGCTGGGTGTTCCTGCACGGCCACTGCGACCTTCGGGAGCAGGACTTCTACGACCGGCCCGACCTCGCCTCGGCGCCGACCCAGCCCGTCGCCGTGCACGCGGCGCTCGGCATGGCCGGGATGGCCCTCGACGACGTCGACTTCCTCGACCTCTACTCCTGCTTCCCGTTCGCGGTCTCACAGCTGCTCGACGGCCTCGGCCTCGAGCCGGACGACCCGCGCGGCTTCACGCTGACCGGCGGGCTGCCGTTCTTCGGGGGGCCGGGCAACAACTACTCGCTGCACGCGATCGCCGAGGTCGTGGCCCGCACCCGGGCCGAGCCGGGCACGGTCGGCGTCGTCAGCGCCAACGGCGGCACCCTGTCCAAGGTCTCGGTCGGCGTCTACTCCACCGACCCGGCGCCGTGGCGCGCGGGCGAGGACGACCTGCTCCAGGCGGCGGTCGACGGGCGCCCGCGCGTCCCGCTCGACGACCAGCCCGCCGACGGGTGGGCCACCGTCGAGACCTGGACCGTGCGCCACGGGCGGTCGGGCCGCACCGGCCTGGTCGTCGGCCGCACCGCCGAGGGGCGTCGCTTCGTCGCCGCCGGCGTGCCCGGCGACGACGAGCTCGTCGACTGGCTCGAGGGCGACCTCGAGCCGGTGGGCCAGCGGCTGTTCGTCCGGGCCACCGGACCGGCCAACCGGGTGACGCTGACCCGCGAGCGGATGGACGAGCTGGTCCCGCGCGCGCCCGTCGGGTGGCGCGAGGCCTACGACCACGTCGTCGTACGACGAGACGCGGCGGGCGCGGTCGTCGAGGTCGACGTCCCCGGGACGCCGAGCGCCGAGGGGCACCACGAGCTGGCAGCCGTGCTCGACGCGTTCGAGGCCGATCCCTCGGCCCTGGTCCTCGTGCTCCACCTGCCCGACGGCCTCACCGGCGAGCCCGACCACCTGCCCCGCTCCGGCTGGGCCGGGCTCACCGCGCGCCGGGTGACCAAGCCGGTGGTCGCGGCGGTCGGGGGCGACGCCCTGGGCGGCGGGCTCGAGGCGCTGCTCGCCTGCCCGTTCGTCGTGCTCGAGGACCACGCCGTCCTCGCGCTCGACCAGGTCGCCCGCGGCCGGCTCGCGGAGAACGGCGGACTGGTCCGGATGCCGCGCCTGGTGCCTCCGCGCGTGGCCACCGAGCTCGCCGTCACCGGCCGCCGGGTCGAGGCCGTCGAGGCCGTCGCGCTCGGGCTGGCCAACCGCGTGGTCCCCGCCGGGGACGCCGGGACGGTCGCGCGGGCCTGGGCCGACGACCTCGCGGCGCTGCCGCCCCACGCCGTACGCAGCACCCTGGCCGTGCTCGCCGAGGCGGCCGCCGAGCCCGACCTGCTGGCCGCCGTACGTCGACCGCGCCAGGCCTACGACGACGCGCTGCTGGGCGAGTAGCCGCGGCGCGGGGCGACCCCGGGGGAGACTTCACCTGTAAGGCGATGGCCGCAGCGGGGATCTTCGGCGAGGATGTGCTCCGTCAGGAGGGCTCATGAGTGCCAGCACAGGCTTCTCGTCGTCGAGCGAGCGACACGGTGACTGCGTCACCCTCGCCTTCGCCGGCGATGTCGACGTCCTCCAGGTCGGCGCGATCCGCCGACTCCTCAACGACGCGCTGATCGACGGGTGCTCGCTCCTGGTGATCGACCTCTCCGAGGTCACGTTCATGGACTCGGTCGGTCTCGGCGTGCTGGTCGCGACCTGGAAGCGAGCGCGGGTGCTGCGCATCGACCTGGTGGTCTGGCGCCCGTCGCCGCCGGTGGCCACGGTGCTCAGCCTGACCGCGCTCGACCGGGTGCTGCGGGTCGACGTGCGCGACGAGCACCCCGGCATCGACGAGCACCGGACCGCCGCCGGCTGAGTCCCAGCCCTCCGAGGCGTGACAGAGTCCCCACTCATGGAGCTGGTGTCGTTGGAGCGCGGCCGCCAACGCGGCCGGCGCAGCCTGGCCCAGCGGCTGGACCGCTTCCGCGACAAGCGCTGGCAGGTGGCGCAGTGCGCGATCGCCGCCGGTGTCGCGTGGTTCGTCGCCCACGACGTGCTCGGCCACCAGGTGCCCGTCTTCGCGCCCATCGCGGCCGTGGTCAGCCTCGGCACGTCGTACGCCCAACGGCTGCGGCGCGTCTCCGAGGTCACCGCGGGCGTCGCGATCGGGGTGTTCCTGGGCGACCTGCTCGTCGTCTGGCTCGGGTCCGGCCCGTGGCAGATCGCGCTGATCGTCGGGCTCGCCATGACGTCCGCGGTGCTGCTCGACGCCGGGACCCTGTTCGTCAACCAGGCGGCCGTGCAGGCGCTGTTCGTCGCCGCGCTCGCACCCGGCGCCGGTGACTCGCTGCTGCGCTGGACCGACGCCCTGGTGGGCGGGGCGGTCGCGCTGGTGGCGGCCACCGTCGTGCCGTCGGCCCCGCTGCGCCGTCCGCGCGAGCAGGCCGCGGTGGTCCTGGCCAAGGTCGCCGAGCTGCTGCGCGCCGCCTCCGAGGTGATGGACGACGGCGACGCCGAGCGCGGCCTCGACCTGCTCGACGACGCCCGCGCCACCGACCACCTCGTCCGACGGCTGCAGGCCGCCGCCGACGAGGGCATGGCCGTCGTCGCCTCCTCGCCGTTCCGGATCCGGCACCGACCGGGGATCCGTCGGATGGCCGACATCGTCGGCCCGCTCGACCGGGCGCTGCGCTCGACGCGCGTGCTGGTGCGCCAGGTCGCGGTCGGTGCCTACCGCCGCCGCCCGGTCCCGCACGCGTACGCCGTCCTCGCCGGCGAGCTGGCCACGGTCGTGGAGCGGATGGTCACCGAGCTCGGTGACGACCAGGCGCCCGGCGACCTGCGCCACCGGCTCCTCGAGATCGGCGCTGCGACGGGCCGGGTCGAGCGCGCCGACGAGATGACCGCCGAGGTCGTGCTCGCGCAGCTGCGCTCGGTGATCGTCGACCTGCTGATGCTCACCGGGCTCGGCCAGCTCGAGGCGACGGACGCGTTGCCGCCGCCGCCTCGCTGAGGTCCCGGTAGGTCAGAGCAGCAGCCGCAGCGCGGCCTCCTGCTCGACAATCCACGGACTCAGCGCCCACGGCGCCCGCTCGACGACGGAGAGGACGTCGGCGACCTCGACCCAGCGCAGCTCGGCGACCTCGTCGGGGTGGGGGACGGCCTCGCCGACGGGGCGGGCGGTGAAGACCGGGCAGACCTCGTTCTCGACGATGCCGGCGGCGTCGACCGCGCGGTAGCGGAAGTCGGGCAGCAGCGGCTCGATCGCCTCGACCTCGAGGCCCAGCTCGTGCCGCGCATGACGTCGTACGGCGTCCTCGAAGGTCTCGCCCGGGCGCGGGTGGCCGCAGAACGAGTTGGTCCAGACGCCGGGCCAGGTGCGCTTCGACAGCGCCCGCCGGGTGACCAGCGTGCGTCCCGAGGCGTCGCGCAGGTGGCACGAGAAGGCCAGGTGCAGCGGGGTGTCGGTCGAGTGGACGGTCGCGCGGGGGGCGGTGCCGATCGGCTGGCCCGCGTCGTCGAGGAGGACGACGACGTCGTCGGCGTCGGTGGCGGAGTCAGGGGCGGTGACGGTGGTCATAGGCCTCCCACACTAGGGGTGAGGACCCGACGGGCGGCACGTGCGAGGGTCGGGCCATAGCCGTCCGACACGCGTCCACCTCCGTCCACCCGGGGACCTTCGGCGCGCTCGCGGCCGCCGCCCACGGCGGACCGTGCGTCGCGGTCACCACGCTCGCGGCCCTGCTCGCGGTGGCCCTCGACGTCGGCACCGCGTCGGCGGTCGTCGTCACCGCGGCCGTGCTGGCCGGCCAGCTGACGATCGGGTGGGGCAACGACCTCCTCGACGCCGGCCGCGACGCCGCCGTCGGACGCGCCGACAAGCCGATCGCCACCGGCGCCCTGTCACGGCGGCTGGTGCAGCACTGCCTGGTGGCCGCCGCCGTGGCGTGCCTGGTGCTCTCCGCCGCGGCCGGCTGGCGCAGCGGGCTGGTCCACGTCGTGCTGCTCGTGGGCATGGGCCACGCCTACAACCTCGGGCTCAAGGCCACCGTCCTGTCGTGGCTGCCGTACGCCGTCGCGTTCGGCTCCCTGCCGGCCGTCGTCTCGCTCGCCGGCCCGGACCACGCCTGGCCCGACTGGTGGCTGATGGGGGCCGGGGCGACGCTCGGGGTCGGCGCCCACCTGCTCAACACGCTGCCCGACCTCGCCGACGACGCCCGTACCGGCGTGCGCGGCCTGCCGCACCGCCTCGGCGAGGGGGTCTCGCGCGTCGTCGCGGCCGCGGTGCTGCTGACGGCGTCGGTGCTGGCCGCCCTCGGCCCGGGGTCTCCCGGCGCTCTCACCTGGGCGGCGCTCCTGGTCGTCGTCGTGCTGGCCGTGGTGGCCGCGACCGGCCGGGGCCGGTGGCCCTTCCGCGCGGCGATCGCGGTCGCCCTGATCGACGTCGTCCTGCTGGTCGCGGGCGCGCGATGAGGAGCCCCGGATGAGCGGCCTCACCATCGTCGGCGCCGGCCCGGCCGGCGCGTCCGCCGCGATCGGCGCCCGCCACGCCGACCCGTCGCTCGAGGTGACCCTGCTCGACCGGGCCGACTTCCCCCGCGACAAGGCATGCGGCGACGGGGTGGCGCCCCACGTGCTCGACCTGCTCGCGGAGGTCGGGGTCACCGGGCTGCTCGACGACCGCGAGCCCGTCACCACCCTGTCCCTGACCCGCGGCGGCCGCGGCGTCGAGCGCACCATGGCGCGCCCGGCGTACGTCGTGCCGCGGGCGATCCTCGACGGCCGCCTCGTCGAGGCCGCCCAGGCCGCCGGCGCCACCCTGGTCCGCCGTCGTGTCCGCAGCCTCGCCGAGCTCGATGACGCGGCCGTCGTGGTCGGTGCCGACGGCGCCCACTCCGTCGTACGCACGGCCCTGGGTCGTCCGCGGGGCCCGGTGGCGCTGGCGATCCGCGGCTACGCACCCACCCCGGCCGACCAGCGCGGCACCCAGCGGATCGCGTTCGGTGCGCACGGCGACGTGCAGCCGACCTACGCCTGGTCGTTCGACCGCGGGGACGGCCTGGCCAACGTCGGCTACGGCGAGCTGCTCCGCGACGGACGCGCGGCCCCCACCAAGGCACGGCTCATCGAGCGGCTCGAGGAGCTGCTGCCCGGCAGCACCGCCGCCGGTACCGACTGGGTCGGGCACCACCTGCCGCTGTCGACCTCGCGCTGGCACCCCGCCGACGGCCGGGTGCTGCTCGTCGGCGACGCCGCGGGGCTGGTCAACCCGATGACCGGCGAGGGCATCTTCTACGCCGTCGCCACCGGCCTGGCCGCCGGACGCGCCGCCGCCGAGGCGATCGCCGTCGGCGACCCCGACAGCGCCGGGGGCCGCTACGCCCGCGCCACCCGCCCGCTGCTCGCCCGGCACCTGCGTCACACCGCGCTCGCGTCCCGGCTGTGCCGCTCCGGCCGGGTGCTCGACGCGGGCCTGCGCGCCTCGGCCCGTGACCAGCGGGTCTTCGACGACCTCGTCGAGCTCGGCCTGGCCCGCGGCCGGGTCACCCCGGCCCTGGCGCGTGCCCTCGTCGCGTCGTACCTGTCCCCGTCGTCCACCAAGGAGAAGCCATGAGAGTCCTCAGCGTGCGCGGGGTGCTGCCGGAGCACCGCTACCGCCAGGCCGAGATCACCGAGTCGTTCGTCGACCGCATGGTGACCGCCCAGCTCGACCGTCGCGTCGTCGAGCGCTTCCACGCCAACGCGTGCGTCGACACGCGTCACACGGCGCTCCCGCTGGAGCAGTACGCCGAGCTCGCCGACTTCGGCCAGTCCAACGACGCGTTCATCGAGGCCGGGGTCGCCCTGGGCGCCCGGGCGGTCGTCGACGCCCTCAAGGCCGTCGACCTCGCGCCGTCCGACGTCGACCTGATCATCAGTGCCACCGTCACCGGTCTCGCGGTGCCGTCGCTGGAGGCCCGGGTGGCCGGCGTCATCGGGCTTCGGCCCGACGTCAAGCGGGTCCCGCTCGTCGGGCTCGGCTGTGTCGCCGGCGCCGCCGGCGTCGCGCGGCTGCACGACTACCTGGTCGGCCACCCCGACGAGATCGCGGTGCTGATGTCGGTCGAGCTCTGCTCGCTCACGCTGCAGCGCGACGACGTGTCGGTCGCCAACCTGGTCGCCAGCGGTCTCTTCGGCGACGGCGCCGCCGCGGTCGTCGCGGCCGGGGCCAACCGGGCCGCCGAGCTCCTCGGCCCCGCCGAGGTGGGCGCCGTGCAGCCCGAGGTGCTCGACAGCCGCAGCCGCCTCTACCCCGACTCCGAGCGCACCATGGGCTGGGACGTCGGCGCCGGCGGCCTCAAGATCGTGCTCGACAGCAAGGTGCCCGAGCTGGTGGGCCACTACCTGCGCGAGGACGTCGACGGCTTCCTCGCCCACCACGGGCTCACCCGCGCCGACATCGGGTTCTACGTCGCCCATCCCGGCGGACCCAAGGTGCTCGAGGCGATGGCCGACGCGCTCGAGGTCGGCCGCGAGGCGCTGCAGGTCACCTGGGACTCGCTGGCCGCGATCGGCAACCTGTCGTCGGCCTCGGTCCTCCACGTCTTCGCCGACACCCTGCGCGACCACCCGCCCGAGCCTGGCTCCTACGGCCTGCTGCTCGCCATGGGCCCGGGGTTCTGCTCCGAGCTCGTCCTGCTGAGAGCCTAGAAACATGAGCCTCGAGGTGCTGTTCACCGTCGTCATCGGCCTCGTCGGTCTCGAGCGGGTCGCCGAGCTCGTGGTGTCCAAGCGCAACGCCGCGTGGTCGTTCGCGCGCGGTGGTGTCGAGACCGGTCGCGGGCACTTCCCGTTCATGGTCGTGCTGCACACCGGCTTCCTCGTCGGTGCGCTCGTCGAGGTGTGGGTACGCCGCCCCGAGCCGCCGGTGGTGCTCGTCGTGGTCATGCTCGTGCTGGCCGTCGCCAGCCAGGCGCTGCGCTGGTGGTGCATCACGACGCTCGGGCCGCGCTGGAACACGCGCGTCATCGTCGTACCCGGGCTGGCCCCGGTCACCGGCGGTCCCTACCGCTTCCTGTCCCACCCCAACTACGTCGCCGTCGTCGTCGAGGGCGTCGTGCTGCCGCTGATCGGCGGCGCCTGGATCACCGCGCTCCTCTTCACCGTCGTCAACGCGGGCCTGCTGGTGGTGCGGCTGCGCGTCGAGAACGAGGCGCTCGCGAGCCTGCGGTCCCCCTCCTCGTCACCGGCCGTGACGTGACGGACCTACTGGTCGTGGGCGGCGGGCCGGCCGGGCTCGCCACCGCGTTGCACGCCGCTCGCGCCGGACTGTCGGTGCGGGTGCTCGAGCAGCGCGCCGACGTCATCGACAAGGCGTGCGGCGAGGGGCTGATGCCCGGCGCGCTGGCCGCGCTGCGCGGCCTCGGGGTCGACCCGGCCGGCCACCCGATCACCGGCATCACCTACTGCGCCCCCGGCCGTTCGGTCGGGGCGGGCTTCCGGGCCGGCGAGGGGCGCGGCGTACGACGCACCGTGCTGCACGCCGCCCTGCGCGCCGCCGTCGACGCGGCGGGGGTGGAGGTCGCGCAGGCCAAGGTCGACGGCGTCGTCCAGGACGCCGACGGCGTCACGGCGGGCGGCGAGCGCGCCCGCTACCTGGTCGCCGCCGACGGGCTGCACTCGCCGCTGCGCCGCTCGCTGGGGCTCGACCGGCCGGCGCGGGGCCGGGCGCGCTACGGCCAGCGCCGCCACTACGCACTCGCCCCCTGGACGGACCGGGTCGAGGTGCACTGGTCGCGCGACGCCGAGGCCTACGTGACTCCTGTGGGCGACGACCTCGTCGGCGTCGCCGTGCTGTCCACCACCCGCCGCTCCTACGACGACCACCTCGCCGCGTTCCCCGAGCTGCTGGCGCGGCTCGTGGACGCGCGCCCGGCCAGCGACGTCCGCGGGGCCGGGCCGCTGCGTCAGTCCGCGCGGCGTCGTACGGCGGGGCGGGTGCTGCTCGTGGGCGACGCCGCCGGCTACGTCGACGCGCTGACCGGCGAGGGTGTCGCGCTCGCGCTCGGCCAGGCGGGGGCGGCGGTGCGCGCGGTCGTCGCCGACGACGTCGCCGGCTACGAGGGGGAGTGGCGGCGGGTGACGCGCCGCTACCGCTGGCTCACCGCAGGACTGGTGACGGCCACGACGCCCAAGGCCCTGCGCGGGGCGATCGTGCCGGCGGCGCGCGCCCTGCCGCCGGTCTTCTCGCTCGCGGTCAACGCGCTCGCGCGACCCGTCGGGGGAGCGGTCTGATGCCGGTCTGGGCCCAAGCGGGACTGTGGGGACTGCTGTCCGGCGGGACCCTCCTGGTCGGCTCCGCGATCGCGTGGTGGGTCCGGGTGCCGCGCCTCGTGATCGCCGGCGTGATGGCGTTCGGCGCCGGCGTGCTGATCTCGGCCCTGGCCTTCGACCTCGTCGACGAGGCCGAGACCACCGGCGGCCTCGGTGCGGCCCTGGGCGGGCTGGCACTCGGCGCGACGGCGTACGTCGCCGCCAACCTCGTCCTCAACGCCCGCGGCGCCCGGCACCGCAAGCGCTCCGGCACCGAGTCGGGATCCGCGCAGCCCAGCGAGGACGAGCAGTCCGGCAGCGGCACCGCCATCGCGGTCGGCGCGCTCCTCGACGGCATCCCCGAGTCGACCGTGCTCGGGCTGTCGCTGACCTCGGGACACGGCGTCGGCGTCGCGGTGCTGGCCGCCATCGTCATCTCCAACATCCCGGAGGGCCTGTCGAGCTCGGCCGGGATGAAGGCCAGTGGCCGGAGCGCCCGCTACGTCTTCGGCGTCTGGGGCGCCATCGCCGTCGCCAGCGGCATCGCCGCCCTGCTCGGCTACCTGCTCCTCGACGGGGCGTCGCCGGAGCTGGTCGCCACGATCACCGCCGTCGCCGCCGGCGCGATCCTCGCCATGGTCGCCGACACCATGGTGCCCGAGGCCTTCGAGAAGACCCACGTCTTCAACGGCGCGATCTGCACCGCGGGGTTCATCACGGCGTTCGCGATCAGTCGGTCCTGAGCTGGCCCGATCGGGGACCGGTCATGAGTACCCGTACGGCTGGCGGCCACCTGACGCCGGAAGACCCTGAGCCATGACCTCCAGCGAGCAGCCCGTCCACGTCACCACCACCTCCAGCGCAGGCCGGCTCTGGCTCGCGGCCATCGCGCTGGCGATCGTCGCGGCCGCCGCGTGGTTCGCCTTCCTGGGCTGGGACCACGAGTACTACGAGGTCGACGGGGTTCCGCAGGGTCCGTACCGCGCGTGGCAGGTGCTGGCGTGCGGGGCGTCGGTCGTGGTGGCCTCGGTGATCGCCTACCTGCTGACGCGCGGCACCACGGCGATCTTCGTCCTGGCGGCGTCGGCGACCGTCGGCTTCGCGGTGCCCTGGGCCATGGACGCTGCCGCCCACGACGACAGCGGCCTGTGGGTGGTGGGCCTGCTGTTCCTGCTCGTGGGCGCGGGCGCCGGCCTGACGGTCCTGCTGGCACTCTGCTCGCTCGTCCCCACGCGCGGCGGCGGTACGCCGACCAGCTCGGCTCAGCCGCCGAGGGCGCCGAAGATCTGCTCGTAGCGCGCCTTCGGGTCGAGGGTGAGTCCGGACTTGACGAACCTGGCCCAGTCGTCGCCCAGCACCTCCTGAGCGCCCGACTCGATGGCGTCGAGGCCGGCGCCGGCGAGGTCGGCCGGCGAGATCTTCGGTGCCTGCACCCCCTGGGCCATGTCGGTGTCGACCAGGCCCATGTGCACCCCGACGACCTGCGTGCCCTGGGCGGCGAGCTCGAGCCGGGTGCTGTCGGTCAGCATCCAGGCCGCCGCCTTGGAGGCCGCGTAGGCCCCGGCGTTCGGCATGGTGAACCACGACAGTGCCGAGACGACGTTGAGGATGGCGCCACCGCCGTTAGCGCCCAGGATCGGAGCGAACGCCCGCGTCATGAGCAGCGGGCCGTAGAAGTTCGTGTCCATCTCGCGAC
This sequence comes from Nocardioides plantarum, assembly GCF_006346395.1. Taxonomy (NCBI): domain Bacteria; kingdom Bacillati; phylum Actinomycetota; class Actinomycetes; order Propionibacteriales; family Nocardioidaceae; genus Nocardioides; species Nocardioides plantarum. The sequence continues at coordinate 2,041 of NZ_VDMS01000006.1, read as the reverse complement.
GGATCGTGGCCTCGTCGCCGTCGACCAGCGCGGTGCCGGTCGAGATGCCGGCGTTGTTGATCAGCACCTGGACGTCGCCCGCGGCCGCGGCCGCCGCCGCGATCTGCGCAGCGTCGGTGACGTCGAGCTCGAGGGGGTGCACCCCCGCGGCCCGGATCGCCCCGGCGTCGCGGGCGGCGGCGTAGACCTTCGCCGCTCCACGCTGCTTGAGCTGCTCGACGAACTCAGCGCCGATGCCCCGGTTCGCTCCGGTGACGAGCACCACCGCACCTTGCAGATCCATGACTGTTCCATTCTGTAGCGATCACTATTGATTGACGTCCGGAACGCTAGCACATTACGTAGTGATCGATACGTTATGGTGGTGGCATGGCCGGCCGACCGCGGAGCTTCGATCGCGACACCGCGCTGCGTGCGGCTGTCGAGCAGTTTTGGCGCGCGGGCTACGAGGAGACCTCGGTGGCCATGCTGACCGCGGCCATGGGCGTGACGCCCCCGAGCCTCTACGCGGCGTTCGGTGACAAGCGCCGCCTCTTCGAGGAGGCCTCGGCCGTCTACTTCGAGCGCACCTGCGAGGCGGTCGACCGCGCCACGGCGCTGCCGACCCTGCGCGAGGCCATCGCCCGGGTGCTCGACGACACCGCCCGCGCCCACACCGACCCCGCCACGCCGGCCGGGTGCCTGATGCTGACCGAGCCCCGGCTGGGCGCGCAGCGCGAGGTCCTGCGCGAGCGGCTCAAGGACCGGCTCGACCAGGGGGTCCGCGACCACGACCTGCCGGCCACGACCGACACCGACCACCTCGCGTCGTTCCTGGTCACCGTCCTGCGCGGGATGTCGGGCTGCGCGCGCGACGGCGGTACCGCCGAGGACCTCCTGGGCATCGCCGCGGTCGCGATGGCGGCCCTCCCCGTGCCTACGCCCGCGTAGGGCCCGACCGTCGACCGAGGAGAGGACCGCATGCTCACCCTGGAGGAGATCTTCCCCCCGTTCGCGCTGCGGATCGCCGGCGGACCGCTGGAGCTCGCCGTGATGCGCGACGACGACCTGCCCGAGCTCGTCGAGCTCGTCCGCGGCGGCATCCAGGATGCCGGTGCGCCCATGCCGTTCCTCCGCGCCTGGCACCAGGAGCCGTTCGCGCCGGGGGCGTCCGACGGGTTCCCCGCCAGCTCCGTGAGGTGGTGGTGGACGCAGCGAGCCATCTGTGCGCCCGCCGACTGGCGCCTGGCCCTCGTGGTCCGTCGCGAGGGTGAGCTCGTCGGGATGCAGGACCTGCACGCGAAGGACTTCGCACGGACCCGCGTGGTGAGGACCGGCTCGTGGTTGGGCAGGGCGCACCAGGGCGCCGGGACCGGCACGCTGATGCGACAGCTCGCCGTCGGGTTCGCGTTCGACGAGCTCGGCGCCGACCAGTGCGAGTCGGGCTACATCGTGGGCAACCACGCCTCGGCCGCGGTCAGTCGCAAGGTCGGGTACGCCGACAACGGCCGGCAACGGATCGTGCAGCACACGCAGCAGGGCGAGGTCGGAGCAGAGGAGCAACGCGTCGTGGTCACGCCCGCCTCCTTCGTCCGTCCGGAAGTGCAGCCCCGGATCGCGGGTGGTGATCGCCTTCGCCGCTTCCTGGGCATCGAGTGGGCGCCCACGCAGAGGTAGAGCGCGGTGCGAGCTCGTATGCCGGGGGCGTCTCGGAAGACGACCTCCCACTCCTCCGGGTCGCCCGGCACTGGTCGAAAGCGGCGGGCAGACCGCTTCGACCACGGCATCTTCATGCACGTGAGGCTAGACGCGTCGGTGGAAGGTGAACGTGCCGTCGGGATGTCGTTGCATGTCGTAGCGGTGGTCGTGGGCCAGGTGGTGGTGGTGGGGGCAGAGCAGGATGCCGTCGTCGAGGTCGGTGGGGCCGCCCCGAGACCAGGGGGTGAGGTGGTGGGCTTCGCACCAGGCGGCGGGGATGGTGCAGCCGCTGGCGCGGCAGGTGGTGTCGCGTAGTGCCATGGCTTTGCGTTGGTGGCGGTTGTAGAGGCGTTGGCTGCGGCCC